>NC_014534.1:0-300000 GCF_000147335.1 Gloeothece verrucosa PCC 7822 | reverse complement strand
AACATCAGTAAAGACAAATATTTTTCCCTCATTAAATTTGTTTGATGACTTAAAAATAGCTATTAGGCAAAAGGGATTAGGTGGGCATCAGGCAAGAGTATTACAGCAGCTATCGGCTAAAAAACTTGGAAAAACCGCATCTGAAGCCTTATTAATTCGTCAAATGGTAACGCAAGAAGTTATTGAAAAAAAACTGTCCGTCGCGGCCACAAGAAATCGAGTTACAGAAGAATTGACCCAAAAACTCCCTCTCGAAGAAGAAAAAATTGGAAAAACCGTTCAAAGTGCGATCGCCAAAATTGAAAAAATGAAAGTTGAGGCAATGAAAAAAGCCGAGCTTGAAGCTCTTGAAGCCGCGCTAAAACATAAACTAAAAGAAATTAAATTAAGCCTAAAAAGTAGCTAATTCGTACCCAATCAAAAATGCTATTTTAGGTAAAAGTTAAAATTTAATTTATGTGCCACTCTAGAGTCAGTTACCTATTTGCCAAACCGAAATCGGGGCAGCCGACCTTACCCTATAAAAAGCTAACTCTCGAAACGGGTGTTGGGATAGTGGGCGATGCTCATGCCGCTCAAGGAAGTCCTCGTCAAATTCTGTTAGTCGGGGCTAACACACTACAGGATTTTAAGCTCAACCCAGGTGAGTTAAGAGAAAACATACTCATTGATGGTGAGATTGAGCAGTTTTCATCGGGTCAGGTTTTACAAATTGGAGAAGCGTTAATTCGTTTAACTTTTTTGTGTGAACCCTGTAAGAATTTGGAACAAGTTCAGTTAGGCTTAACTAAACGAATTAAAAACCGAAGAGGTATGCTAGGAATAGTTGTAGGGGGAGGCGAAATCAATATAGGTGATCAAATCGTGTTAACGTCTCATCGTTTTTCGGTTTTTCCTGATAATCCTAAAGAGCGTTTTCAAGAATTTGTTAAAAGAATTCCATTTGGTAAAGTTGTCACCACCTCAGATTTATTGCTGGCTCTGGGTTTAACTCAAGCTTACTACAGAGCGATCGGTAATTACATCAAACAAACACTCACCAATGTGCCGTCTCATCGTCTCGTCAAAGCTGATGGAACACTATTAACCAAATACATTTTGAATCAAGCCGAACTTTTAAAGGCAGAGGGAGTAAAACTTAACTCTTCTCTTGTCGTCGAATCACACTATTACTGGGACAAAAACCAGTTTCATCATCAGCAAGATATATATGAATGCCACTAACTTAAGCAGCGATCGCATTATGCCAGGAGATTCTCCTCTATCGATTAAATATTAACTTGTTTGACATTCAATGTAAATTCAAAAAAGGGTTTAAAGCTGAAAGTTTGCCTACACATCTCCTAACACTCATCAACAATTAAATGTTTTGTCCCGACTTATTATCTCAGAGTAGGGATTATTTATTTTTGACATTTTTGACTTTTTTAAAAACAATTTCATGCTCCGCATTGCTGCTTAATGAAGTTTTTAAAAAGTAAAAATCATGGGATACGTTTATATTTTGCATTTTGCCCGTCCCATTTCTCCCAAGCATACCGCGCAGCATTATGTCGGTTGGACGACCGATTTAGATGAATGGGACAACAACCATAAGTTGACCAAATTGGTCACTTTATCGTTGTCAAAGAAGGTGGACAACTTATCGTTGTTATTGATGTCACTTGAGTTAAGAATAAATTAGTTATTTAATTTTAATCCTAACTCATGTCGAGTTGTGTTAAAAACTTCACGCACTTGAGAGTACCGAAAATAACTGGGCTTGGTGATAAGTTGAGCAACTCAGTCTTCCGTCGGATATTCTCCCTGTTTAAACAGCATCTTTGTAACTTGTTCAACTTCATTACAACATTGTTTTAAGGAATCTAAATAACAATCTTTTTTATAACTTAAGCGTTTAGCTACAATTTTTTGACATAAATCTCGAAAATACCGAGATATAAATTTTTTATCGACTTTGAGATTTTTAGCAATAATTGTAAGAGGGGAAATTAAATCAGGAGATTGTTCAAGATGTTGATTCAAAAAGTTTTCAATCTGGTTTAAATCACAAGAACGAGGTGATATACGCTTTTGTTGATGAGGTTGAGCTTTAGCCAAATTTTCTGGAGATGCAAAAACCGATGAACTAAAGTTTATGGTTAAAAAAATCAAATAAAGAAATTTGGGTAAGATAAGCAATTTTAAGTCATACCACTCTAGCGGCTCATACGAGTCAGGTTTCATCTTGCCCTCCTACTTGGTCACGGACGGGTTTGCGTTTAAAGGGTTTATTTTTAACATCTTTTTTAGTTTTTTGGGCAGTTGAGTTAGGATCAGTTGAATTAGCATTGCTTTTAGACGGCTTTGAAGCTGATTTCATACCCAATAAAACTTTTAGGCGATTAGTAGAATCTTCGGTTTCTTCAAGTCTAGCCTCACCCTCAATAGCCTCCTCAATCATCTGCTCACAATCAAGTCTAGATTTAGCAGTTTCTTTGAGATAATCAAACGACAGACTCGGAGCATCGTTAGCCAGAGCAAGATCATAAGCATCAGTCAGCCAATCAATTAAAGTGCCTATATTACCAATGCTGCGCTCAAAACAAAATTCCCAAATTTGTTTTGTAATGGTAGGTTGATTAGGAAAAGGCATCCGATGAATTAGGTTATAGAGAACCCGTTTAAATTCTTTGCACTCATCATCGTTTTCCCATCGATAGCGGTGAAAATGAATTTTTAAGGTGCGTCGGCTTAATTGAGGACTTAACTCTAAAAACTCCAATAATTCATAAGTTCCAAAACCCGTTAAGGGAATTTTTGTGCCGTTAACCACTGATTTCAAGCAGTCCATATGGGCTTTGAGAAGATCTTCATTGGCTCTAATCCCAATATGCTGAAATTCATCAATAGCAAGGGTATAAGGATGACGATATTTGAGTGCTTGTTTCATTGATATTTTGAGAGAATCTTCTGTTGCTCTCGCTCCAATAATTAATCTGCCATTATTACCGCGACGTATTCCTTCTTCTTCATAGTTAATTTTGTTATAGTCGATTTTATATTTAATTCCTGGCTCATCGACTTCTAACAAAACCTGTTGATAAAACTTTTTCCAGCGAAATGTTCCTTTTCCTGGTGCATCAGCTTCAACGCAAATGATAGGAATCCAAGCCGGCTCAAGCTCCATTTGAGGAAGACTTTCTTCAAGTATTCTTTTCTTGAGTAAGTCCATTAAAGTAGATTTGCCGACTCCCGAAGGGCCGATAAGGAGAATTGTAGAAGCTCCAGCAGGCTTACAAACTTTGCGGTATAACTGATTGTAGGTTTTATGCAAAATCTTGTGCATAAAAGTTATGTCTGGACTCTTGAAAAAATCCAATCGTTTCTGTGGCGATTGGTTGAGAAGTTCAGGGGGAAATCCTTGCAATGCCATTACCATTCCTCCAAAGGTTCAAAAAGTTCCTCGAATTCGTCATTGTCGTCGTCTTCATCGACTTGTGTCTGTTGTATCGGTGAAGGAGGAGAAATAGAGGAACTAAGAGCTATATATTCCCTATTTTCAAAAGTAAATAAATCTATCTCAGATGAATCGTTAGAAGTTTCTTTTGTAGAAGGTTTACCCTCAATTTCATTTAATACCTCTTTAAGTTCCTCATCTCGTAAGTGTTGAGCTTGAACCGCTTTTTTCGCCTCGCGCCAAGAGGGTGTTAAAATGGCTTCTTCCCTCTCAATTCGAGTAAAAAACTGAGCCAGGTTTTTGCCTGTAATATCGCTAAATTGTTGATTCTGTAACTGATTAAGCTTTTTCAACTCGTCCGATGCTGTGATTAACTCTTTAACTGAACGTCCTTGTAGTTCTCGTATATAACCCGAACGACATTGAACCCATTCACCTTTTATATAGGCATAGGCGATAGTGACATCAAACGGTTCATATTTAACAGCAACACGGGTATTTCTTACACGCTCAAACGAGGGATGACCATAGTAGAGATAATTTATTTTGATGCCCTTGGGGGTAATTCTTCGCATTCCATCGTTATCCGTCGGTGCAGGTAGAGATAACAGCTTAAATTCTTCATAAGGGATGAGTAGATGTCCGCGCAAACCTCCTCTAGCCAAACCAATCTCAAAAGCTTCACGAGGAGTCATCCTTAAAGTAGGATGCGGGCAAGTGTCGTAAATTTCATAACAGTATTCACAAAAGTAGCGGTAGAGTTTATCTAGTGTCCAAACTGCATGATATTTAGGATTAACGCTTTTGGTGACTTGCCGGACTTTTTTCATAATTTGGGTATTACCCTTGAGGTTATGCCAAAATTCTCTGTCAGCTACCCCAAAAAAACTTTCGATGACACTACCATCTCTTGTGTTGGCTCTTTCCTTTTTAGTGACATGAGAATAAGCCAGCAGCATCTCAAAATTGCCGGATTGAAAATCACGGCCTCCATCTACTACCAAAATTTGGGGCAATCGACCAAAACGTTGAACACAAATTCTCAGCACCATCATGTTTGAGCGGTAACTAGGAGAATCAAAAGTCATATAAGCAGCTAAAATACGTCGAGAATAAGCATCAATCAGAAGAGTAACCCAGGCTTTACCTAAATTAGCCTGATGTTCTCCCTCATTCATCTCCATACCAAGGTTTAACATTATAAGACTGAGTAATTGGACATCAGCCAAAGTATGATCTATATGAGCTATTTCAAAGGGACGTTCACCGTGAATTGGTGTATTTCGGTCAAGAAACTCGTAGAATGTTTCTTCTTGATAGGCTGCTCTGCTACCCTGACGTTTTTTAACTTGTTCTACCACTGGGCGATTTCTGATGCTTCGACGGTAAGTTTCTAAACTAGGCGGCCGAAGACCAGTATGAGCGCATAATTCTTTAAAAGCTTGAAAGGCATGACGAATAGATGGCTGTTTGTGGGTTTCATATTCCTCTTGGATATGTTTTTCCATTAACTGATGAACGTCTTTGTCCATTTTGGATAAAGAGTTTCCTTTGTGGCGATGTTGAGGAATGAGTCCGATAAAGCCTCTACCATAAAGTTGTTCAGCTTTTCGGTAACTTGCCAGCCATCGCCGTTGAGTTCGATTAGTAGGAGTTGAAGCCGTACCTTTCAAAAAAGCTTCTATTTGTTGATAGCGTCTATGAGCTTCTTGAAGGTCGGCTTGACTGGTATAACTAAAAATTTCTTCAATTTTAGGATTAAGTGAAGAAAAATTCGGGGAAGATAATCCTACAATTTTCTCTTGGTGAACCAGAGTTGAAAAAACTGAGTTAGGTAAATGTTGAAATGTATTATTTTCTCCTTGAAGTCCTACATAGTTATTTCCTAGGTTAACAATTGTCCAAGGCTGACCATCCCAAGATATTTGTGTACCTATTGCTACATTGAGGGGAGAATTAAAAGTTTCCCAATTTGAAGGGACAATAGTTGTCAGTTGAGAATGGGTAAACGCTTCTGTCGCGCTAAGAAAAACCTGGACTTGCTCAGGACAACTTAAAGGAATGGCAAATAGGTCAACATAAATTTTATCAGTAAGAATTAAAACATGAAAATCATCAATACTTGCTATTTCTATTTTCTGTTGAAGTTCGCTTAAATAAATCCCAGGATTAGCTTTGACCATAGCTAAAACGGCATCAGTAACTTGAGCTTCAACATTAGGACATTTAATTAAATAATCTTCTAACCAAACAAAATTTCTTTGAAAAATTGGATTGTCGAGTAATTCATGAGATGGAAGCAATCAGCATTCATCCGATAGCAGGAATTCCTCAACCCCTCAATCAACTTCGCCTGACCAATCGCTCACGACTTCGCATAAGGCTGCCTATTGACCAGATCCCCTTGGTTTACCCCCTAGCAGGACAAACCATTACTATTGACTGGGGTATAGAACGAGTTTCGCACCAAGCCAAGTTCCAACTGGGAATTCCCTATCCCACTGCACTACAACCAGCTTCTACCCTTTATTCTCGCTTGGTCTTAATTCATCGTGCCGAAACACCTGAAGCAGTTTTAGAAGTTGCTCAACGTCAACTGAATCGAAAGGGAATAAAAGGAACTATAGAATTACCGACAAGAGCTAATGGTGAAGTTCAATGTAGGCTGCTTACCATTAAGAAAAAACATCAGTTATTTCGGCTGCGGGGATTTGGGATGAAAGTTACCAAACTCAGCGAAAAGGACTCTATTAAATTGCAGCAAAGTGGCATTGGTGGCAAGCATAAAATGATGTGCGGTGTGTTTGTTCCTACATGGCGTGAAACAACAGAAAAAGATGAAAATAGCAACGTCCTGGTCATTTATTCTGGTCGTTAACTTCTCATAGTATTAGTCTCAACTGGCAAGGAGAAGATTTTGAGGTTTTAGACTGGTTATTAAAACAATCTTTTCAGATTAGCGATAAAGGTTTAATTACTTTGACAGGCTTAAATCCCCCATCAATTGAACTAATTAACCAAATTCATTTGCATTTCTCGATAGGAGCCACTTTTCTTAGACATTGTAAATTTTGTAAATACGGTAAACAAACAGTTCAAGAAATTATCATTGAGGGAAAACAACGAAAACTAACTTATAAACCTATAAAATGGTATGCTCATCAAACTTTTGCTAAACAACTTTGTCAAGCTGGACAACTATTAACAGATTATATCTCTATTATTAGTTGGCTATATTTAGGGGCAACCGTTCGCCACGCCATGCTAGACAAATATAATAAAATCCAAGAAAAACCGGAGTTTGCCTTAGTTTTATTATTTGTCCCTGTTGTTTGCCAGTATTTTATTTTTCATCCCTATTACGAAAAAACAGACAATAACAATCCGGAGAAATATTTAATTGTTATTCCTGAAATTCTTGATTTAGAAGAGGCTGCTTATCAACGTTGGCAGTCAGGAAATTTAGCTTATAAAAATTATCATGTATCGAGTTTAGGAGAAGCTGCCTTAATTACCTATAGCTGGCATGAAGTGGAAACCCAAAGGTCATGTGAACGAACCTGTCAAGTTTTACTTTATGAAAAATTCAACAAAGACTCTCATCAAAGAAGTTTAATCGAAACTAGAGACATAACCATTAATCTAAATATTTTAAATACTTATTTTTTAATAAAACAATTTTTTCAAGAAAATCAATTTGATAGTTACGGTAAAAACAGGTGGATTAAAGTTAATTTTATTCGCGGAATAATAGCAGATAATTTAGTTAAAGGTGTACCTTGGTGGTCAGATTTCTGGAAAATTCTTAATCAAGAAGACATTGATGGAGAATTGGCACAGCAACTTATTGATAACAAAGAGGGATTAATAGCCATGATTGAGCAGGATAAAGAAATGGAAGATTATAAATTATTTGTGCAAGCTTTTCATGAAGCTTTAAGGAGAAACTACGCCAAAATACAAAAACGAACCCAAGAGGGAGAAAGGGCTAGATTTGACCGAGAATATGAGCGTATTAGAGGAGAATTAAATCGATGTTATGATGAGCATTCTTTTAGCGATTTTCTGGCTGATTTTTTGGCTAGAGCCGGTTTTCTTTCAACTTTATATGACGAATGGGATTCTGTCTTACCCTTCATAACTGAATCTGTACCTTGGCAAAAAGCAAGAAATATTGCCTTGTTTGCTTTAGCTACTTATAAACCTGTTAGTAAAAATCAATTAGAAGGAGAGTAATATGTTTTATTTATTTGGAACAGTTATAACTCATTATGGGCCAGCTTCTTTAAATCATGAAAAAGCACGGGGTAATGTAAGTCCTTTACAAAAAACTTACTGGGATGGTCACATTCATTCTTTAGTAAGTGGTGATGCTATTCGTTGGGGTTTACGTTACACTTTACAAAAAGAAGGTTATCCGATTAATCGACGTTGGAATGAGGATGAGTTTACTAATGATTTAGTCAATGAAAATTTTGACCCTGTAGAATTTGTTGATGATGATTTATTTGGCTATATGTACGCTGAAGCAGCTAAAGAAGATATACAAGAAGAAGAACCTTCTTCGACTGGCAAGGAACGACGTAATCAAACAAAAGGTAGTATAGTTCAGCGACTTGGTGCATTAGGAGTTAATCGAGGAGTTTCTCTTATTCCTTATACTGGAGCGCTAACTTTTAATGCTAAAAGCGGAAAAATTAAAGATAGAACCGCTTTACATTTTCTTGAATACCATAATACTCGTTATCAATATACGTTTGCTTTAGACCCTAATCATTTGAAAGTGAAAGAGCGAATTTTAGCTTTTATTGATGCTTTAATGAATATTCGTAAAGTTGGGGGAAATAATAATGTATTCTGCTATAAGTTTACTCCTGAAAGTTTTGTGCTTTGTTGGACTCAGCGAGAAACTCCAGGAATTTTTTATTGTTTTGAGGAAGGTGATTTAATTCCCAAAATGAAATCTGAGGTTCTTGAGGATATTGAGGTCGGGGATATCAAAGCCTCGGAGTTATGGATTGGGGGGAGGGTTGCTAAAGGTCTTAAGATTAAAAATGCTCATATTTTTCGGGGAAAAGAGCAAGCTATAGAAGATTTAAAAAAAGTAATTGTTAAAGATTTGGAGCTATCTTACCCTTATTAAAATTATGTCCTCAATAGCAGTATATATAGATGTCCCTTTTGCCAGTTTCCGTCAATCTCACAGCCGGGAATATGGCAAAACTTATCCGGTTCCCCCTCCTGCAACGGTTTATGGAATGTTACTATCTTTGGTGGGAGAGTGGGATGTTTATTTGCATTGTGGGGTGCAGTTGGCTATGGCTATGATTTCTCAGCCACAAATCTCAAAGGTTTTGCGGAGGATAAGACGGTTTAAAGTTAAAAATTTTAGTGATGATAGAAATACTAACCCTGAGTATCAAGAGGTTTTATCGAATATTAAATTTATCGTTTGGGTAGCTTCTAAAAATGAGCAAGCACAACCAACTTTAAGAGAAAGAATTGAGCAAGCACTAATTTATCCTGAATCGGTTAAGCGTGTGGGTTGTTTATATTTAGGGGAAAGTAATGATTTAGTTAATAAGATAAAGTTGATATCGAATGATTATTGTTTTGAGGAGCGATGGTGGTTAATGCAAGATGAGGATGGATTAATTATTTTACCCTATTGGGTTGACCATGTTGGGTCTAAAAATACTAGATGGCTGAGGTACGGGTTAAAAAAAATATCGGTAGAGTTTCCACCGGAGTCTTGTTGGACTACTATTCAAGCTATTAGATAGAAACTGATAATATTTGTAACTTCTAGATATCTGTTAAAAAGGTGCTTGTAAAATTAAATGTGAACCCTAATTTATCAAGGGTTCTAAAATTGCGGTGCGTCATGGCTGACTGCCTATTGGCGTTGCTCAAGAAAATCGGGCTTGATTCGTTGCTGAACCCGCCTCAGTTGCTGAAACCGCGTCGTACATCATGGTTTACTGCCTATTGGCGTTGCTCAATACTGAACAGTTCCTTGGCTATCAATAGCAAAATAAAGCATAGTACATCATGGTTTACTGCCTATTGGCGTTGCTCAGGGATTCGTTTACATTTTACATTTTGCCCGTTCCATTGTGCATCATGGCTAACTGCCTAATGGCGTTATCTAAACTATAAAAGGGATAATTGAATTTAAGTAAAGGTTGATAGATTTTACCTTCTAAAAATGCCTCATCTTACCTCACTTTTTCCCGATCATCAAGTAGCTTGAGAAATATTATCCAAGTGAGTTGGGGAAGACCGAATATTTACCTATTTTTACTTATTCTCTCTTCTCTGCTCATTTTTCCGTCACTATAAAATTGGAAGTTGATAATTAATCTGAAAATTATCAAATAAAATTTTACTCAAACCAGTTAAATCTTCTAAAAATAGTTCAGATACAGAAATATGGGCTTTAGAGCAAACAGGAATAATTATCTTAATAAGATTTAAGGGTTTATCTCCATGCTGACTTAAATTCAGCTTTAAATGCTCTATAATTTTTCCTAAAACTTTAATGTGTTTCAAATCTTGGCTAATAACTTTTTCAAAGCAAAATAAAATTAACTGTAACTTTTGGATAAACTCGTCAAGAGTTGGTTGAGACCCTAACCGAGGAGTAACAGCTATTAAATCTCCTATATTTTTGATAATCAATAAACTTTCTGGAAAATTTTTGAAATTACATTTTGGATTTTTATTTTTATTATCGCCTAACCACTCTCCGCAATAAAAACAATGTCCTAATGGCAAAAAATTAGCAATTACAGGTAAATGAGAACCGCATTTAGGGCATTCATCAACTAACTGACATTGATGATGCAGACAAAATTTAACATCTTTAAATGACCATAATAAAGGGTCATAAAGGCTTACTTTATCTTGTTTACACTGTTCATAGCATTGAGGACACCAAGCACGATATTGACGAAATAACCCTCTTTTGTTAATTACCTCTTTCCAACTTAAACAAGTTAAATATTTTAAATCTTGACGTTGAGTTAGCTTCTCCAACGCTTGAACAAGTAATAGCTTCATATCTCGCATTCCATTAAGGGCTGGCTTGGCATCAGTATTACCAAATAAACTGCTAACATCTTTACTGTGTAGAGGTGATTGATAATCTTTCCCCAGAATTTGAGGAGCAATTTCTAGCATAATTAATTTTTGAGATTTAACACAATGCGCTTCAGCTAATCGATTGACATAACTGCTTAAGCTTTCTGTTTGGGATGTTCCTATTCCAACCGGCTCTAAACTAAACAAGCGACTTCGTTTAGGAGTTTCTGGTGACTTGAGACTTACGATTTCTAACCCATCGTCGAGTTCATTATAATTAGACATATCGTTAAATGCCCTTTTTTAACAATTGTGCTTGGCAAACATAATTTTAATCTATCTTCTTAAGCTCAAATATTAATAAAAATAATAAAAAATTCTTAATTACTTGCTTCGGTTGCTGTCTTGTTGCTGTCTTGTAGAGAGTGTAAACATTGTGTCGCTGGAACTCAAGGACACCTTATGGTTGTTTTTTGGACTTTCGGACAACTTATGATTGTCAAGCGTACATTTTCAATTGAATTCGCCAACGAAAAACTAAGCATTTCAGGGATTGCTGTTACTTAAAGTAAAAAGTGGCCGTTTTTAAAGGATAAAGTGGCCGCTGTCTAAAACCTAAACTACAAGGGCGCTAGAACTTATTCCGTAACAAAAGGTGATCGTCTCTTTCTTAAAAACTAAAGCCAGTTAATTATGCTTATAGGCAATCTTTTACTCTAAATTCCAGGGACGGTCACTTTATGCTTTAAAAGCGGCCACTTTATCCTTTAAGTGACAATTGCTCTGGTCAACTTATAGTTGTCAGTTTGGTCACTTTATGGTTGTTGTCCCAATGAAAGAATTAGAGAGCAAAGAAAAGGGACGGGAGCGAGATTTTGTCAGGTAGCTGCCGAGAGAGAAATTCCCTTTAAAGTTGTTGAAGTTTTAACTGGTGGTCGCTCTTTAGAAAGAGCCATTAAAAGATACAAAAAAACTCGCAAATTCTGCCCGATCTGCTCACCGTAATTCAAACAAATTTAATGCCTTAAGTGCTTCACGCACTTTTTTTTTCATGAATTTATAGACGGCTTACAAAATTTTTACGGAGGTTTGACGATGAATACCAATCCCATTCCCGAAGATTTATCGGTTTTAGTAATTACGAATAATTTAATTGTGGGAAACAAAAGCGGTTTGTTAATTCTCCTTAGCGCGATCGCATCGGCTTTATCTGATGGAGGAGGTGTTGGGGAATTTTTAGATCCAAATGGGGATGCTTTTGAGGTGGACATCAAAGTTTGTGATAATTTCGAGCAATTAAAAAGCCATACAAAAAGCGAACCAACAGGAGAAATCAACCCGAACGTAGAAGCTGTTTTGACCGAGTTAATGAAGAGGAATTCTTTACTTTTAATTCTAAAGACTATAAAGGCAATCTGCATTAAAGCGAATAATAATAATCCCTACTTTGATTGGGATAGCGACGCAGATGTTATTGCGGCAATCATGGAAAGAATTGAAAACTAAAAAGAAGTATCCTTCCCTATTTATCGTCGCTTCGCTCCTTTGGGTGTGGGGAACGGATAAGTTCAAAGTGCAACCCCGCCTCGGAGCAATGCAATGGGGCCTAAAACCCCATCTAACCGTACACTACACCCCACACCCTACCCCCTACACCCTGCTCAAGGATTGATTTCCTTCGAGATTTAAAGGTTGGGCAGGAAGCGGGAAAAAGAGCGATCGCGTCGTTATTCTTTGACTAAAACTTTTCCGCTCATAAGAACTTTATAGCATGAAGCTCTTAGGTGAGCTAACCAGGGCGGTTAGCTGACTTTTTGGGGTTTTATCCTAACAAAAATAAGCCACAGCCAAACGAAGTTATGTTCTTTGGCTACGCCAATTATTTTACTGTAGATTTTGGGAAATTTTATGGAGAAAACCAAGGACGCTTTAGAAAAATTAGAAGCGGGTATCAGCGAACTCCTAACTTCTAATAATTGGCAACAATATCTCAAAAAACAATCGCAATTTCATCGCTACTCTTTTAACAATACCATGTTAATTCTTCTTCAATGCCCTCATGCGTCTAGAGTAGCAGGATATCAACAGTGGCAAAATCTGGGACGACAAGTTAAGAAGGGAGAAAAGGGAATTAAAATACTGGCTCCTCTT
This sequence comes from Gloeothece verrucosa PCC 7822, assembly GCF_000147335.1. Taxonomy (NCBI): domain Bacteria; kingdom Bacillati; phylum Cyanobacteriota; class Cyanophyceae; order Chroococcales; family Aphanothecaceae; genus Gloeothece; species Gloeothece verrucosa. Next base: position 287,327 of record NC_014534.1, on the reverse strand, counting down.
AAGAGGAAAGTCGAGAGAGAAACCGATAACGGAAACCCTGAGTTCAAATGGATTCTGAACGGTTTTAAAATCGTTTCAGTTTTCGATATCTCTCAAACCGAAGGCGATGATTTACCTCAAATAGTTTCTTCATTAACGGGTGATGATCAAGGTTTATTAAACAGGCTCGTAGCTTTTAGTGAAAACAATAAAGTTCCCGTTTATTTTAAGGGGGCACTTGGTGCTAATGGTTATTGCCGTTATGATAGAATTACTGGAGAGCCTAAAGAAATTGTAGTAGATCCCTTACTCCCTCCCCTTGGCAAAGCGAAGACATTAGCTCATGAAATTGCTCATTCAATATTACATAAAAGGGGAGATTATGTCGAACATACCCCTACTTCTACAGCCGAACTAGAAGCCGAATCAGTGGCTTTTGTCATCCTACAACATTTCGGGTTAGATTCATCGAATTACAGTTTTGGCTACATTTGTTCTTGGCAGCAAGAGAAGGATGCTATAGAGCAACTTAAGAGGTCAGGAGCAAGCATTCAGAAAGCGGCTCAACAGGTAATTGATTTCCTCTCCATACAATCATCTTATGCCGTAGCTTAATTAACAAAGATTTGCCCGGCTAACCGCAGTATTTTTCATTACCATAAATTCACTTTACTTGTGGCTATGACTAATTATCTTGCAGCTTACTACTTAGATTCTTGCCCTCTATACTGGGGATTGACTACCCAGAAATCTGAAGCACTGTTTGGACCTTTCGACACTACAGAAGAAGCCTGGAATTTCTTAAATCAATTCCAGAACATTATTGAGGAACTAGAGAAAAATCCTGAGCAATATCCTCAAGCGATCAAAGAAAAATACTTGGGGTTTACAAGTTCATAATATCTTGAGTTATCAGTTGTTATTATTAATGACTGATAACTCAAGATTTCTGTCGAATGTAACGGGGAAATCTTTTAAGGAGAATGTTTAATGCTCTTAATTCTTCATAACAAGTTAGGGTTAATTGAGAGGTTGCTTTTAGGATTTAATTATAATCCGTTATCAATTAAAGAAGATCAACTAGATTTAGTTGCTGTCGCAGAAACTAATATTTTAGACGAAGCTTGGAACTGGACCCAAAATTGTTGGCCGCAAGCTGAAAATGCTGTTGCCCGCCTCGCCCCTCAACGCTCAACGGATGTGGGGGATATCATTCAAACCGAATCGGGAGAATCTTATTTAGTCGATTCTTCTGGATTTACTCTACTTGAAAAGCAGCCTATATATGCTCATGTTTCTCAGGTAGTACAATATCCTACCGGGGAACAGGGAGAACTTTTTCCTACTCTTTCAGTCAAGGATTGGGCATCTCTTCCTCTAATTGAAACTCAACGTTTTTCCCACAGCTTTTATTACCTCGAAATCCGAAATAATTTTGGACAAACCTTACGACTTTTAAGGATTTACAAATAAGAAAAAAGCTCTCCCATTTCGGGGAGGGCTATTACTATCAAGGAGTTTTCAAAATGGATGAGAAGATTCAATTTCTAGCTCAAACCAAACTCAATCAATTAAAAGACCAGTTAGAAACTTTAGAAAAATCTCCAATTGAGGGGGATTCTAAGCAGATTAAGAAATATAACCAAGACCTTAACTACTGTCGCCAAAAAATTGCTAATTTAGAAAGTTTTTTAAGCTTTGCAGTTGGACAGAAAGTTACGAAGGATGGACAGATAGGAGAGATTGGAGCTTTAGTTTTATCCCCCGGTGGTATGCCCGAAGCATGGGTATCATGGACAATCGGTTCTGCACCAATCCCCGAACAACCAGCCAAGTTGCAAATAGTTGATGAGGCAAGGGAACTATTGCTTAATTCTAATTCCGAGAATGATAAGCAGGATTTGTTATCTTTACCAGCCTTGAATAATGGTAACACCATTCCTGAAGAAATACCAACCCCTAATGTTGAATCTAGTCCCGAAGAATTAGAACCCAAAGAATCATCAATTAACGAGGTAAGACACGATCGGACCCTTGTCATCAATGAAGAATCCGAACCATCAAATAACCAATTAGAACCGGAACAGACCTCAATTCCCGATGAGATTTTCGCCATTGGTGAAAAGTCAGAAGCTTTGATTACTGAGCGATCGGATAACCCAGTCATTCAGGATTTTAATCCATCTGATATCATTATAGATGAAGAATTCAAAGCTCTGATTCCTTCATTATCTCTAGAAGAGAAAGAGCAATTAGAAGCTAATATTTTAGCTGAGGGAATTAGAGATCCCCTTGTTCTTTGGAAGGATAAAAACATCCTGTTAGACGGTCATAACCGATCGCCAATAGCACAGAAATATAATTTACCTTTTAAGACTGTTGCTATCGAGTTAGAAGACCGAGATGCTGCCCGTCTTTGGCTAATTAATAATCAGCTAGGGAGACGAAATCTGTCACCCGAACAGATAAGTTATTTGAGAGGACAACGCTATAACTTAGAGAAGGGACAAGGAGCTAAACTTGAAGATTTAAAAGCTTCACAGATTGACCGTACAAATAGAGGAAGTCAAAATGATACTGGAAGCAAAAATCACTCGAATGATCAAAATAATGATTTAGAAGAACCTAGTGGTCACTTTGACCACCTGATCAATCAAGAACCTAGTGGTCACTTTGACCACCTGATCAATCAAGAATCTAGTGGTCACTTTGACCACCTGATGACTCAACAACCTAGTGGTCAAAGTGACCACCTTGTTAAAACTGCCGAACGTTTAGCTAATGTTTATAATGTTGGAGAGAAAACAATCCGACGTGACGCTCAATTTGCCACAGCAGTCGATCTCATTGGCGAGGTGTTGGGTCAGGAAATTAAGCAAGATATTTTAAGCCGCCAAATCCGTCTTAACAAGAAAGCGGCGATCGATTTAGCCCAAATAGCTTCGGTCGATCCTCAAAGAGCAAAGGAAGTCTTAGAGTCTTGGACTAGCGGACAAAAGCCGGAGATAGCCAAACATTTGCGCTTAACTCCTGGGTGTTTAGTGCAGGTTAATTCTCCTGATCATCGTGATCTTCATGAGCGCACAGTTCGAGTTGCTTGTGTCACGGCTAAACGAGTTCAGGTTTGGCACAGGAAAATAGACACAACTATGGAGATGATTAAGTATAACCTCGATCTCGATCAGGTTGAGTTCGTCCCCATGTCCGACAAGCCTCACGTTCAAGCTTTAAACGATCGCCTAGAGAAGCTAAGGCAATATAACTTAGATCCGTTTGAACGAGATTTTCTAGCTCTTTTCGATCGCTGCGTTGCCTTAACTCCTGCTGAGGAAGAATATCTTTCTTTCGTCGAGCGCCGCTATCTTTCCTTATAGATGGTTAGGTTTACAGCAAGAATCTACTGCTTACGCAGCTATTAGGAAGTGAACATTAATCTAGGGCGAAAACCCATGACTGCACCCACATTAACTTACAGCGAGCTATCTTGTTTTTCCGGCTCGGATATGGTGTACCGTCATATATTCAGAATGGCCTACACCGAAGGCGTAAGATCGATCGCTCAAAAAGGAGGCGCATACTGGCTTCTGGACGCGATCGGATCTTACCAACCCAAAAACCCAAAAGAGCCGTACTTAGCCGATTTTCAACTCTGGATATTGTCGATCCTTAATGCACCCCATCAGCCTCCTGAAGGGATCAAATATCCTTTCATCGTTCCTAGTAACTCTCACTACAAGGCTGTGTTAACCTGTTGGCACGATACGCCCGAAACGCCGTCACAGGAGCAATCGTGGAAGCAATCAACAAGATTTATCTTAGCTCAGGACATTTACTCTACCAATTTTCCTCTGGCAGAGATTTCTTTATATGTCTGTCCCACTGTTGTTGGGGATGAAGAACTACCGTTACTTATGCTTCCAGGTGAATACTAGAATTTTTGGGGGAAGTAGCAAAAGCTATTTCCCCCTTAAATTTTTGGTGCGCGGAACTGCTTGCCGCAGCAATGAGCAGTGAAAGAATTAGAAGGAACAAACACCATGATTGAACAAAGCAAAAGCAACAACGGACGTTTTGACTCATTACTAAATCCAGTTGTATCAATCCTTCAAGGGCTGCGCGAACTTTTCGTTCTAGTACGAGAAGTCAAGAACTTGTTGGCGCAGCAAAATGAGTTGTTAAAACAGAATAACGAGTTGTTGCAAAATCTCCTCGATAAGGAAAATTCGAGCAACCAAGTAGAAGTTAATCCCAATTTTCAGGCGGGGCTGTCAGATTATCCGACTTTTGACTGGGCTAAGATCGGTGCGACGGTCATCTCAACTGACTCAGATGGGCCTACTGTAGTCGAATATGAAGGTTTAGCCTTTAAGCGCAGACGTTCTTCAATTGATGATGTTAAAGGAGCAGCTATTTGGTTTTCTTGTTCCCAAAAGGACAATAAAGATCAGCTTACATATTTGAGATTAATCACTTTCAAGGAGCAACTTAAAATTCGCTCTTTGCATGGTGAAATTAAAGAGCATTTATCTTAACTCAATAAACAAGCGATCGCTATCTAACCAATGCGATCGCTTGTTTTTTTTTCCTCAGCACAACGCCTCAAGCTGCTGGCGCAGTGCTGAAGGATGAACTTTACGAGTGTAAACCCATGCTAACAGTATTAAGCCCAACATCGATCAATTCCGAGCGCGATTATTTAGTGGTTCTTTCTTCTTCATCTTCACAACGTAGAGTGTCAGTTACTTGGGACGAAGGAGTAGAAATTGATTGGGTTGATTGGTTAGAAGCATATAACCAGTTTGAATCCGAAAAGTTTGAATTAGTTGAAATTATTTAATGATCGTCTAGGTGAGGTCGGTACAAAACCCTCACCTAGCCAGCAAAATTAAAAAAAAACGAGCTAACCAGGGCAATTATTGGAGGAAAAATCATGCTAATCTTGATTTACGGTAGAAGACAGGAAATATCAGGCTTACCTAATTTTCATGTTTTGATCGTTGAATCCGAGGGACAACAATTTAAATGGGATTACACCAATCTAATAGAATTAGAGAATAATCTCCAAAACCATTTAAAACAAGCGCAAGAAAATTGGGGATTGGCACTACCGTTAACTCATTATATAAATAAAGATCAGTATCCAGAATATCAAGACATTGTTGGCCGTCTTGATAACTATGATATGTATTGCCAATGGATCGCACCTTCCAATTGGGTATGTGGCTTTAAAGATGGAGACAGTGTAGTTGCAAGTAGCTTCCCAAGTTTAACATCTCTCGATCGGTCCATCTGCCGTCTAGTTGATGATGAAGTAATAGAACCCGAATAAGAGGGTGAAAAGGAAATTAATACTTTCTTCCGTGCGATCGTTCGACAGATCAGTCGAATTAACCCTTACTACGACGACTTGATCGACATAGAGTTTACGGAACCTCGCCTGTCGGTGGACTATTGGGTCGTGAAGTATGTTCAACACTCTAGTCCCATCCCCAAGTATTCAGGATACATATCATTGACCGAGGGAGAGCAAAAATACGCATCCTTACTTGATACTATAAACGAGGAAAATGACGGAGTTAGTTTGTTTAAGATCGCTTCCAACTCGTCGGTAATTGAAAAGATTAAAGGTTACGAAATTTGAGCATTTTTGGCTAAAGACAAGCCAACCCTTTCAGCCAAAAATCGGCTATATCTTTTAAGAGTTTTTTGTGCAATCAAACCTTAAGCGGGGCTTATGCTCCGCATTTTTTTTTCCTGATGAACTAATAAAAATTAGGACGATACTTTAATGAAGTTTTATCAAATCGATCTATCTAAAATTCGTGCGATCGCTCATGATGGTGCTGTCCCGCTCGGACAATTAAGTATTTTAATTCAAGAGGAAGGAACATTGGAGGTTAAAACCGTTCCTGCACCCTTGCAAGCTTTAGAAGGTATTAGAGCTATCGCTTCGCTTGCCGCAGGAGAAGAAATTAATATTCAACCCACTTTGCCGCCGAGCCGAGATGAATTATTAGATAATATTACGATGATTTCCACCACATCTTTAAGATGTCAAGGTAGCTCAAATATTGCCGCTATTGGCTATGAATCATCTTTAAAAGTATTGCAAATTGAATTCATCTCAGGCTCAACCTACCGTTATTTCAATGTTTCTTTTCAAAAATTCGCGGATTTTATTGCTGCTAATTCGGCTGGCAGATATTTTAATGCCGAAATTAAATCCCAATATTCTTCTGAAAAAGTTAATTAATTAATCCGATCTCTGTTGCTGCTAACCGCAGCAATAAAGATTGAACTTTTTTTAAGGATATAATTATGATTTTAGCGCAGACAACTTTGTGCGAATCCGTACAAGAACGAAATTATTTAATATCTCTCGAAACTGAACCCGATCCCGTTTGGCACAGCATTAAACAACGCTCAGTTTCAGTTAGTTGCGATGAAGGTGTTGAGATTGAGTGGGACAATTGGTTAGAATGGTATAACCACCACGAATGTGAAGAGTTCAAAATCATTGAAATTCGTTAACGGAAAATTTTAGATTAGAGCGGAGCTAATGCAACGCATTTTTTTTTAATGAGAAATGAGAAAAGAATCGCTACAAAACTTTTCTCTAAAACCCTTACTCTACAAGACAAAAAGGAAATTAATCATGGACTTCACTACATCGATTTTATCAGTTATTCTATTCGTTGTTTACTTCTGTTTTATTAGTGTTTTGCTTTATAAAGAGCAAGATGCTGTCGAGCCTGAATGTCAACAAACCTTCTCTTATGAAGATGCTTTCAGTCCCGAATACGATCGTGAACCTGAAGTTGCAGTAGAAATGCCCTTACCCTCTCAACAACTGTGCCTACCTGCTGCTGCTGTACGTCGCCATAATCAGGTTCAGCCAATCGCTAATGATGTTATTATCCCTATTGCACGTCAGGAGTTATACCTCCCTGCTGCTTCTGTACGTCGCCATAATGAGGTTGAAGCGATCGCTAATGCAACAATCATAACCCCAGTTCCCACACAACCTGAAATTCCCGCACAACCCAACATTCCTCCCCTACCAGAGAAGCGCACGGTGACTCAGTTAAGAAAATTCATTAAGGAGCATAATTTGCAAGCTGTAGTTAAAGAGAAAGTAGGAAAGACTTACTCTAAGTGCAATCAGCAAGAACTGCTCTCTGTTTTAGAAGCTTGATCAACTTAATATGCTATCAGTTGGTTTCATTAACAACTGATAGCATATTACTTAAAAAGTTACATAAGCCCTTCACCAATATGTTGAAATTACTTTGAGGTGCATACGATGAACATTAATTTACAAAATTTTCTAAAGAACGTTTATCATAACCATTGGAATATTGACTTAGCCGTAAACTTTTTGCTAAAACTCAGGCATCAGCCCGAAGTTGCTGAGATTTTACAATCTATTTGGGAAGAGTCTTTAATCGATCATTACCGATGGACAGATACCCGAAAAATGCTTTATGTCTTCCTCAAAAATGAACTTTCTATTTTGAAAGATATCGATCTAGATTCTAGAAGAGGTTGAGCTAAAACTCGGTTAACCGACGCTCCAGAGAGGCTCTAGCTCTTTCGTTCTTGTCGAATCAAAAAACACCAATTAGGCTGCCTCCAAATAGGAGGCTTTTTTTTCTTTGATGGGCGAGTTAAATTATTTTAAAATAGAAAATAATCTCCACGAAACTTTTTTCTCAATTAACTTTTTTTCAACGGCTACGCCGCCATCAGCCGTGAATACATTATTAAGGACATCAATCATGAGTCGTTATCAAATCGAAGCACTTAACCCTCAAAAATACGATGTTTATATTGGGTTCGATCTCGCTGGAGGATCATCCTTCTGGACATTCTTCGGGCAGGTTCTTGACCTGGAAATCGAATCTCAACTTGATAATTTGCCACCCGATGTCCCCATTGAAGAAGCCGAGGAATTAGAGGAAAAACTGGTAGTTTTATGGGTTGGGAGTGATTATCGCCATCCCATCCGCAGTATCGCTCAACTAGAACAACTATTAGCTCCTTATGCTCAAATTACACCCGACATGAAACAACAACTCCTTGACGACCAAGAGCGAGAACTCCACCAGCCGAAAACTCCTCTTTCAGGTTTCGTTGAGTTATTTGTGCGATCGCAAGATTCAGCAAACTCAATACAAATTGATGAGCCGAGTTAAACCTCATTTAAGGGCTGCGTCTCGGAGGAGGCGCAGTCTTTTTTTTAAGGAGAAAAATCCTTATAAATCTCAACTTTGTGTGCTTGGCGCACAGTTAGGTATTGATGTTTATTAAAAATCCCAAAAGGAGAATCTTATGCCCCGACTACCCTTACTAGATAGAAGCCGTAGCGACACTTTTTATTGGGTGGCTTTTATGTTGTTGTTATTACTATTCATTTGATCTAAAAAGGAAAAATAATGCTGCTCAAGGTAGCATTATTTTTTTTTACTCCTTAAACCTACTGATTTTTTAAGTTAGTCGATTTCTGCCTTTAGCTAGTCACTTTTTATTTAAAAAGATGAGTCCCTAATTTCTGGGATTTTTTGGCTAATCTCAGTTATTAAGAAGTGAAAATGGATTAACCAGCTTTTGGAAAAAAAGTAGGCTAATAGGGCAAAAACACTCCAGCAGGGTAAAGCCCATTGCGGTTTACAAATTGTCCAAACAATCAGAAAAGAAAGCCTTAAATAACAATTAACAACGGTTCTTCAGACTCAAGTATGCTAATTCATCTCTGTAAGCCATGTAAACGAATGATTTTAGTTAGAAACTATTAGTAACTAGCCGAAATCTTTATTCTATATTGATTAGGTTGTGTTAGTTAGCATACTTCAGTCGGTAGAACCTTAACAACTAAACGGATAGGCTGTTTCCATAGTAGATGATAGCTGACAATTCTATGGGCCATTTTTGAGAGTGGAACTAAATGTAGAACGGGGAGTTCCCAACCGAAATGATTCCAACCAAAGTTGAAAAAATAGTGATACGTTAGATGGTGGGTTTCTTTAGCGGCTAAAAAAGGGAACAAAACACATCTACTGGGAGCCTTCTTTTTTTGCCACCAGGGGCGGGTTAAGCTGCGGACAAATTGAGATTTTTTGCGCCAATGATTTGAGCAGATGTATTTAGAGTAGGCGTTGGAGTGGTAATCTTTCACAAGAGAACTCAGGTTAATAACAATTTTTCGGGTTTAACCGCCCATCATCTAATGAGTTAGTATTTGGGCACTTATTAAAACAAAAATAATGCCGAAGACTCTGACAGCATGGGGTTTAATATCATCTCCCTCTTGAGCCGCTCCTAGAACAAAAACTATTTCAACAATTAAATAAATAAAAAGCATGGTTTTTATTAGCCCAAAAGCCAGTAAAAAAATTTGAAATCCCGCCTTTCCCCTTAATGGATTATCACCCACTCGTGAATTGGTTAGCAGAAGCCATTGTAGTAATTGTTTAAACTTTCCAATAATAGGAGGAAGGATAAGAAAAACACTCCCCGCAGCGATCGCCAATGCGATCACAGTAGGAGCAACCCCAATTTCAGCCAATCGATCTTGTTTAACACTATCCTTACTAACTAATGAATCCACAAGAATTGGCTCAATAGGACGTAGAGATTGAAGTGCAACGGCTGCATTACTAAAGCGTTTTTTGGGGTCAGGTTGAGTCATTTTAGACAACCATTCCCGCATGGCAAATGATATATTTTTAGGGACGCTGGAATGGAAATCTATCTCAAAATTAGGGTTAATCAATTCGGCAATGGGTTTATTTCCCGACAATAAATAAATTAAGGTAGCGCCTAAACTATAGAGATCTGAGGCACAAGTCAAGCGACGAGCTAACAGTTGTTCGGGAGGGCAAAACCCTGGTGTACCGCCAAACATGGTACTTGCTCCCAATGTTCCACTTCCCTCTCTAGCCAAGCCAAAATCCACGAGGTAGGCTTGAAAATTCTTGTAATCCAGCAAAATATTATCCGGCTTAATATCTCGGTGAAATATAAGAACTGGGCGACTCTGTAAATAGACGAGAATTTCTAGGATTTGAATAGCAACCCTTTTAACTTCATCAGGGGTTAAATGGGATAAAGATAGGGGAGAAGCATCAATATATTCTTGGACTAGGCAAACACTATTTTCAGTTTCAAAGTTTCCTAAATAATTGGGAATAGCAGGATGTTTTAACTTGGCTAAAGTTTGAATTTCTCTTTCTATCTCTTTGTAAGAATCCCAATTACCTTGGTGAAAGCGGAACTCTTTAATTACAACTGGGGTTTCGTCTTTTAACATTAACGCTTTATAAGTCGATCGGCCCGCATTCCAATTTTGTCCCAATTGCTCGACAACTTGATACCCCTGAGAGGAAAAATACGGGAATTGGGGCGTTATTTGAGGTTTTATCCGTTTTTTAGACGGTGATTTCTTCCACATTTTATTTTGATGTGTGTTTTTCTTCCACATTTTTAACAAAAATGTCAAAAGAAGTCCCCACCTATAAATTCTAGAAAAATACCCACATTTTAGGTGGGGACGGTCGCTCAAATCATTTGGAGGAAACCTCCAAATGCGCGACCTCATGAATTTTGACAAGTAAATAACAGCGAAGCACGATATTTACTATAATATATTTTTGTGGTAGAATATTGATGGTCGATGTTTAGAAGTGTTTATGCTTACATTCAACTACACATATAGAATCTATCCAGATGCAACTCAAGAAACTCGGCTATTAGAATGGTTAGAAACTTCTCGCGCTTGCTATAACTATGCTCTCAGAGAAATAAAAGACTGGATAGCTTCAAGGAAGTCACCCGTTGACAGATGTAGTCTTGAATTTGAGTATATAATGCTTGCTGACTATCCTTTTCCTAGTTATTCTAAACAGCAAAACACATTACCAAAAGCTAAGAAAATATTTCCTAGGTTAGCAAATGCTCCATCTCAAGTGCTTCAATGTACTATTAGAAGACTGCATGATGCTTGGGATTTTTTCAAAGCACGTGGGTTCGGCTTCCCGCGCTATAAAAAATATGGGCAGATGAAGTCTTTACTTTTTCCTCAATTCAAAACTAACCCAATTACGGGTTGGCAAATAGCATTACCAAAACTAGGAAAAGTTCAGATAAATTTACATCGTCCTATCCCAGAAAGCTTTACTGTCAAACAAGTTAGAGTGATTCGTAAAGCTAAGGGGTGGTTTGCTGTTATCACCATTTCAAGTCCCGAATCACTACCATCAACAGAAACTCCTTCAGGGCATTTTATTGGGGTAGATTTGAATCTTGGGGCTTATGTTGCTACATCTGATGGCTATAGCTCAAAACGCCCAAAATTCTATGGAACTGAGCAAAGTAAGCTGAAATTGCTACAACGTCGTTTGTCAAGAAAAAATAAGCGTTCCAAAAATTACGAGAAAGCCAGATTGAAAGTAGAAAAACAACATAATCATATAGCGTTCAAAAGGAAAGATCACCAGTTCAAGTTGGCTCATAAGCTTTGTGACATGGGTGATTCTATCTTTGTTGAAGACATTGATTTTAGAATCATGGCTAAAGGAATGCTAGGAAAGCATACTTTAGATGCCGGTTTCGGACAGCTTAGAGATATTCTCAAGTTTGTCTGCTGGAAACGAGGCAAATTCTTTGCCACTGTTGACCATCGAGGAACATCACAAACTTGTCCTAATTGTAGAACTGAAGTTAGGAAAACTTTATCGGATAGAATACACGATTGTAAGGCGTGCGGATATGTTCAGGATAGAGATACAGCCTCCGCTCAAGAAATTTGCAATCGTGGAATAGAGAAATATTGTACTCTCGGACTGAGAGGGTGCGACTCGTTCTCTAGAAACCAAGAAATGTACACTTGGGGGAATAGAGGCAAGGATTCAAGGTAAGTAGCTTAATCCTACCAAATCTGAACCTTGACAACTTGGTTATCCGTGAGAGTGAGGAATAATCCAATTCTCTCCCTCTGAGGGCTTCAGAGGACAGCATAGCCCACAAGGTATAGCGTGACAAACTATATCTTGCAGCGCATGGGATAAATGGAGGTAACTGGTAGCCTAAACTGGAACCCCTTCTAGCATAGTTAGATAAGGTTACGAAAGAAACTTACATTTTAAGTGTCGTGATTCCGAAAGTAGCTAAATAAGGCTGTTAAGCTACGTCCAAAAGGACATGGTGAAATGGTTCCCACCGTCCTCTCAGTGAGGAACAAGTTCCTAAAAGTAACCCGGCTCATAGTAAGAACCTAAGTCTAACGAAATAACGGATACCGAGAACGAAGTAACCCTTACACCTACTCTTGGTGTGGTCGATACCCAAGCAGGAAGTCATCCGCAAGTGGTGTAAGGTAGGGATTGTCTCAAAAGCCAACGCCCCTGGGAAAGCCAGAGGATATGCAGACAGAGACACGATAATTAGGAAGATAGAATTACCAAGTAGAGTGGAAACGTTATGAACACGGGACAACCGATGTATGAATGGAACACAATCCCCTGGCATAAGCTAGAGAAAAATGTGTTTAAGCTCCAAAAGCGAATCTATCAAGCCTCAAGACGTGGCGATATTAAGCAAGTAAGGCGATTACAGAGACTACTAATCAAATCCTGGTCAGCCAAAACATTAGCGGTTCGACGAGTAACACAGGATAACACTGGCAAGAAAACAGCAGGAGTTGATGGAATCAAATCATTAACCCCATCACAAAGACTGGAACTTGTCAGAAATCTAGACTTAAACAAAAAGGCAAAACCGATTAGACGAGTCTGGATACCCAAACCTGGAAAGACCGAGAAACGACCCCTAGGAATACCAGTCATGCACGATAGGGCAACTCAAACCCTAGTCAAAATGGCTGTAGAGCCTCAATGGGAAGCCGTTTTTGAACCCAACTCCTTTGGTTTTCGACCTGGAAGGTCATGTCATGATGCTATACAAGCACTGCACGATATGCTCAGGCATCACGATAAATATGTGCTAGATGCCGACATAGCAGGATGCTTCGACAACATAAACCATGAAACCCTTATCAAAAAAATGAATGTAAGCCCTCACCTAAGCCGAATGGTCAGACAATGGCTAAAAGCTGGAATTTTCGATAACGGGGCATTTCAACGAAACGAAAAAGGAACACCTCAAGGCGGAACAATTTCGCCGTTATTAGCCAATATAGCCCTACACGGGTTAGAAAACTTAATCAAAAGCATTAACAAACACGCCTACATAGTGAGATATGCAGATGATTTTGTGGTGCTTCACAATGAACTCAAAGTTATTGAGAAGTGCAAAAAGGCTATTGAGGAATGGTTAACTGAAATCGGACTGGAACTTAAACCCTCAAAAACCAAGGTCATTAATACCCTAAAATCACACGATGGTAAAGATCCCGGTTTCGATTTTTTAAGCTTCAATGTACGTCAGTACAAAGTCAGCAAATACAACTCTGGGAAACGACAAAAAGGCTTTAAAACCTTAATTAAACCCAGTAAAAACAGCATACAAAGACATAAAGACCAAATCAAAAGAGTAGTCAAAGAAGGCAAAGCTAAAACTCAATTAGCGATTATCAAGGAACTGAACCCAATTATAAGAGGATGGTGTAACTACTATTCAACAAAAGTAAGTTCAGAAGCCTTTAAATACCTGACCCATTTTACCGTCCAATCACTCATGAAATGGGCAAGAAGGAGGCATCCTAAGAAAACTCTCCATTGGATATATCGCAAATATTTCGGAATCCATGAAGGGTATCAATGGACATTTACGAAGGAGCAATCCAGAGTAATAAGACACTCCGAAACCCAAATCGAAAGATGGGTCAAAGTAGCAGGGGATAGAAGCCCTTACGATGGAGACTGGGTTTACTGGTCAACACGCATGGGAAGACATCCCGAAGCTAAAAAGAAAGTCGCTTACTTGTTAAACCAGCAAAAAGGAAAATGCTCCCACTGTGGATTGAGATTTAATATGGACGACCTAATGGAAATCCATCACATCGACAGAAATCACAATAACAATAAATGGGAAAATTTAACTTTATTACATCGTCATTGTCATGATGAGGTACACAAGACAAGTGCCTAGTTATTGAGGAGCCGTATGAACGAAAGTCTCATGTACGGTTCTGAAGACGAGTGTAAATGGTGACATTTATGCTTAGTTTAACAACGGAAACCGCCTGTCAAGTCGAGGTAGCGGGGGCGATGAGCCTAGCTAACTGGCGTAGGGAATCCCTGTGGACAGGAATATCTCAAGGCGACTTGGGAAGCCCCAACTCGACCGCTCGCGGTTAGTTGGGGAGGATGTCACTGTTTTTTTGAGTTATTGGCTTTGGGTTTAGGTTTGACATTAAGATCGATCGCAGTTTTCTTCCCCCAAAACCTGAGCAAGTAACAAGCACTTTGGGAGGAACGACAAACCACGCCGCTTGGTAAGTGCAGGCCGATAACTATCCCACTGCTAACACCAATCATCAATAGAATGTTGGCCCACATGATCCAAAACTTCCATTTCCAAGTAACCCCCCAGAGGGTAAAGAGATTCTCTTGGCACTGCTTCCACTGCACCAAGCCGATCTGCTTTAATTTGGCCTGCTTGTATTTGATCGTGAGGTATTTCTCCTCTTTAGCCAGAAGCTTGCCTATTTGCGATTGAATCTCCTCAATTAAGTGGCGGTTGACGTAATCTTCGATCAGCCAACCGATCTGCTCGTTTAGGGTGAGGGGTTCTCCTCGGCTTGGGGTAATTGTTTGATTTCCCTCGCCTCCGTCAGCAGGTGGGGTGTCTGAGTCTCCCCCCTCTCCAGTAAGTGCTGCTGCACCCTTTGAGTCAACTGTTTTCCCAGGCTGTCCGTTGCCCCCTGCCGGAACTGCTGTTTGACCAAAGCATCGAGTTCACCCGTTCTTGTCATGTTTTGCAGCCTCGCAAGGGTTCCATAAACGATTCCCGCGCTGATGGCTCGATTAACCTCAACAAGGTCTTTTCCCGCTTGAACGCCAATTTCCTTGGCATTGATGTCAGAAATCTCTTGAGTGACTACCAGCAAATTATCGGCTAGATTAGTTGTAACCTTATCGCTCTCCGGTTCGATCTTAAAATGAGCGGCAATCTCAGCATAAGTCTTTCCCTCTTTCTTATACAATTGGCAAGCGCTTAAAAAAGTTTCAAACTCATCTTGAGCATATTCATCCTTTTCCGGCAAACCGCAACACTGGAGCAGGTTGACCAATTCAGAGGCTTTAATCAATAAACCATCTTCTTTAGTTATGTTGAGTAAATCCTCAAGCGAGTAACTCTGTTTACTATCAGGCTCGTTTTCGATCTTATCGGATAATTCTTGGCGTATCTCCTCATCGCTTTTACCCGATCGTTTTAAATTAAAGGCGGGGTCGAAGATGTCATTTTTTTCCCCCTCTGAAAGTTTTTTAGAGAGCTTCCAGTTTAACAGTTTGTAGATGACATTAATTTCTTTAGTATCCGGACAATTATAAATCTCTTTAAGCTGCTTTCTACTCATCAACGTATCAGTCATGATCGAATCTCCTTTTAAAGGTTAAAGTCAAGGCTATTAATTAAGGGTTTAACTTCAGAAGGTAAACTCACTTGTTCGGGCTGGCTTACCCTATTGGTTGAAGGAGTTGAAGGGGTTATCGGGGAAGGAGAGGGTAAAGAGCATCCATACCGTTGTTCGAGCTTTTGTGCATGGGCCCTCAACTGTTCGGCGCAATCGATCGCCAACTGCCTCAACTGTTCGGGGGTTTTCGAGCCGTTCTCCTCATAAGCGTAGGGAAGCCAATGATTTTTCCAACATTCTAGAATCGTGGTTCTCTTATAGGGGGTGGAAACCTTTTGACTCATCTGTTGGATGTAATTGATGATCACCCCGTCCTCGGTATCGGGTTCGGCTTGATATCTCAGGGACACGCTAACCGAGGAGGAAAATTTACCGTTTTTCATGGCCATAGCGTCAAATTCTTCTTTGATGGGTATCCTGTTCCAGAAAGAGTGAATAAACATCCAGCAATCGGTATTTTAAACTTGGATTAGAGGCCACCTGAGATTTAAAGACGAAACCGATCTTATCGGCGAGTTCTTCCCCCCAGTCCAGCTTGATTTGAGTTTTCTTGAACAGTTGGGTCAACTTGTTCTTGACGTAGGGGTAGTGGGACGTTCCCCCGACAACCACGATCACCTCGGGCCCGTCGATGAGCTTGCCACCGAGCCAGTAATTGAGGAGGGTAAAATACTCTTCCCTCGATTTTTGAATGGCGGATTCGATCGCATTAATTCTACTTGTGTCAGCAGAGTCACCGAAGCACAGGGTTTTCAAAATTTTCTTATCGAGCTTATCCCCCGCCTCGAAAATTTTCCCCACCACTTCATCAAGATCGCCCGGCAGGAGGGCTAGGCTCTGTATGCCCTCAACTATACTGGCAAATCCATAATTCTCGGTGATCTTCTCGATCAGCCCCTCCTTATAAAATAAAATCGTGGCGTTCCGATATCCAAGCATCAGAACGGCGGCTTTTCTGGCATTAAAATTGGCTTGCCCGATTATTCGCAGGAATATACCAGCCCCTTCAGGTTTACAGCTAAAGTCCATCAGATTCGCCACTATCCTCTTACCTCGAAAGATAAAGTCCAATAAACTCTGCTTGATTTTCTGACTAATATTTAGTCCCTCCTTGTATTCATTGGACGGGATCGATATCCATAGCGACAGGGTAAATTCCTCTAGCCCCTCCGCAGATGCTATACAGCCAATGGCGGCCAGGGTACGCGGGATGATGCTCTCAATTTTAGGTAGTTCCAACAGCACCGGCGCATTAAACCGGTTTTTGGCTAGGGTTCCAACTGCGTAGCGCTTGCCCTTACATTCAATCCAGGCCGATGCAGTAAGTGAAAGCGAGGCCGCATTATAGGGTTCGAGATCCGTCGTCGGCGGGATGGGCAACAGGTGAGGGGAAAGCGTCAGCAGTTTGGGTTCAAACTTTTTCCCCAACGTATAGACCCCCTTTATTAAAGATGCACCAAAATCTAAACTGACGATCAATTCAGGTACGCTCATTTTTTTCGTCAAAAGTTTTTTCACAATTCATTTTATTTTATAAATTATTCGGGACCGATCGGATCGGGTCATTTTTTTCGCCTTCCCAAAGTTACGAACGACCGCGAAGGGTTGCGACTAACTGCCAAAGCCTACAGCCCATGCAGGTTAACCCATTCCGTCACCACAAATCTCACACAGAGCGCACAAAATTTTTTCTCCCAAATGTCCTCTAATTCTGGCTATACTTGGGTTATATCTTTTTTGGCTTTGTGAAAATTTCGTTACAATTATTTCCTTCCCCCGTTTGTTAATTTTTGTTAAGTTCTGTGTTGCAAAGTGTAGTTAAACCGAAGTATGTAGTCTTTTTGAATTATTAATAAACTATGTTAACGGCAAAAACGATCGGACCCCAACAGGGAATTAGCTATTACACCAAGGAGAGTGAACCCGAACTGTTGAGGGCTAATTCTAATTGGACGGGGCAAGCGGCTAAAACTTTAAATTTATCCGGGGAAGTCGGGCAAGAAGAATTCTCCCTGCTGTTAACCGGTCATCTTCCAACCGGTGAAAAATTCCGTCAACGCCAACCCCCCCGTCGCCATTACCAAGAAAGGGCGGGGCTAGACTGTACCTTCAGTGCCCCCAAGAGTGTCAGCATCCTCGCTTTGGTTAAAAAGGAGCAAGATTTAATTGAAGCCCATCAGTCGGCGATCGCAACCGTTCTAAACCTTATAGAATCGCGTTACGCCCAAACCCGGCGCAGAGTCGAAGGTATAGTGAGGGTAGAAAATACCGGCAATTTAGCGATCGCGCAGTTCCATCATTTCTACAGCCGTCAACTCGATCCCCAATTACATACCCATTGCTTGCTGTTAAACGCCACCCAAACCAACAAAAAATGGTATGCTTTACGCGATGATGAGATTTTCCGTAACTTGGGTTTATTGGGAAGGGTTTATCAAAATGAACTGGCTTATTGGGTTAAAACCTTGGGTTATGAAATTGTTCCTTCCCCTTGTGGTCAATTTGAGATTGCAGGATTCGAGCCTGAGCAACTGCAAGGCTTTTCCAGGAGGCGATCGCAAATTATCGAGTCCCTAAAAGAGGGTCCCCTCCTCTCCAATAGCTGGCACAGGCGACAGCAGGCGGCTCTCTTAACCCGTCCCTATAAGGAAATCGTTCCCCTACACCAATTGCTCAACGGATGGAGTAAACGGGCAACTGAGCTAGAAATAGCCTACCCCCGTCCACAATTCGATAATCAGTTAGAAGACCGAAAAGCGATCGCGCTAGATCGCAATAAATCCTCAAAGAGTTTATCCATAGAGGAGCTTGAGCGTATCGTCCTCAATAACCTACCCCTCGGTGCTTACCCTTTTAAGGCAATCAGCAACGCGATCGCCATATCAGATCTTCTTCTCTATAGCGATCGTCAAGTGTATGGCCATCAAGGGGAAACCGATCACGATCACCCCAATTTCACCCCTCAGAGGGCAAATATCCTCTCATTGAGGCAAAAATTACAGCAACAAGTTGAGGAAGAAGAGGCTGTAGGACGGACTCATTTTTCACAATCAAGTTCTAAGCCATTAGCAACTCAGACCGAACAAACGACTATTGATGAGCATAGAGAAAGAAAGAGTGAACCTTCGCAACCAAGAAGAAGACGCTCCCGTTAAAAATGAGGAAAAGGGATCTCTTGATGGGCGAATTCAATAATGGGGAGAAAGATACTGTTAATCAGCCAAAGCCAAATCATTACGGTTAGGAGCCATTGAGTTCTTCTTAACCCTTTTGATGAGGGTGTTACTTTTGACTTCAAAAGGGATACGTAGGTTAAATGCCCCAGTACAATAGATAGCGTTAATTGAGTCATAACATTATGGTCTATCAAATTTTTTGTCCGGCTTGTTCTGAATCATTATTTTGTCAGTCCGAGCAGAAAGCTCTACATTGCCCGAAATGTTCCCGTTATTATCAATCTATATTCTTCGTGACCGATTCCGTTTATTTACTTGAAACAGGTTCACTAAAATCCTACCAAATTGCCGGCAATCGGGGTGCGGTAAAACTAACTTTACCAGCAGTGAATCTGTCCATTACGAGAGGGAGAGGGGATTGGATGCTGCTTGTTGTGAGCGAAACCACCAAAAAACCGATTATTGTCTTCAACCTTGCTACGAACCAGCATCATCGATTTAAGGCTCCTAGGAGCTTGGCTTACCAAAAAGGAATAGAGGTGGGGATATTAACGGGAGTTTTTGCCATTATTATTCCTTTCGTACTTGGATGGTCCAAGGCAACTCCTAAATTCCTTCTGTTAACCGGACTTCCCCCCTGCCTTGGAGCAGGCACTCTAATGACGGGTGTTCTCCTCAATCGAGACAAGAAGGACAATAAAAATGCTTTAGCTTTAATAACCCAAGAACAGAATATCTTGGCGAATATTCATCAGCTACAAACTCGTAAACGAAAACAGATAAAGCAGATTAACTTGGAGAGGGAAACCCTGTCAATGTTTAAAAACCTTCGAGCGTCAATGGTGGAGGCAGACCCCAAGTTATATGAACCTAAAATCAGCGTAATTGACCGAGGAATTAAAATCTACTACGAGCAAATAGCCCTCAGTGAAAAGTTGCTATTAAATTACGATTATCTCATTAAAGTTTGGCAGATCGAGTCGCAATCTTTCAAGTTATCCGAACGCCTGGAGAATCAAGATTTAATTTTCACCAAATACTCAGAATTAGAAAAGCTAGAAGAAGAAAAAACGATCCTTCAGCTACTCAATCAAATTTAGCCCTTATCGAGTAGCGGGACTCGGTAGCTTAATAAAACTTAACTTTCTCCCCAAAATTTTTTACGCTTTTAAATTTGTTGTCGGTCTTGAGTTTCGAGTTTGGCTCGATTTACTCAGTCCGTCTCTAAATGTTTAGGTAGGTAAAGTTTTTTCACTAATTTGAATGAGTGAGGAACGATCTCGCGGTTGGGACGAGTTGAATTCCTCTAACCTTGGGCTTATAACTTTTTTTGTAGGTTAGATTTTTGTGAAAAGCGAAAACGATGAATAAGGCATCAGTCAGTTTAGGGCCATTACAACTATCGATCAAACCCAAGTTCAAACATCAAACGAATAGAAGAGGTCGCCCTTCCAACAAATGGTTTCTGTATTTCTGGACAACGGCGGTTAGCATTTACCTAAGCGGACTTCCCGCTCACGCTCAGACGACGGGTGGTACCGGTGGTGGCTGCTTGGGATTCTTGTGCGGTCCGAGGGCGACTTTATCGTCGACTCCCCCCTTCAATAATTACTCAGACATGATCAGTATGGTATTTGTGGGCTTGAATATCCTGATCGTCTCCGTGTTGGGATATCAGGCGTACAGAATCATCAAAGCCAGAAATGATGGTGAAGAATACGGCACATTAGCCCAGGGAACAATTATGTCGATCATCGCGCTGTTTGGCTTTAATTATCTCGCTAATTGGGTTATGGGAATAGCCTCTTAGGTATTCAACTCTGGTCAAATAAGGTAGAAATGGCATTCATAACATGACTTCCACTGTTAAGACTCCTAATGACGATCAATCCATCCGAGTGAGTCGGGTACTAGACAAACCCACCAGTTTGTGGATCATTCCCGGAGAGTTCATCGTTCCCTGGTTGGCGATTTTCTCGACAACGTTAATGGGATACTGGATTGTTAATCAATTCCATCCTATAAGCCCCTACTGGTTGATGTTTGCCTGCCCGAGTCTCACGACTTCCCATTGGATTTTATTCGGAAAGGAACCTTGGAAGTTTGGTGGACGGTTTCATCTGGCTTCTCACTGGGTTCTCGGTCATCCGAATGCCGCCGCGCCAGGACAAAATCTTTTTAAACCGAAAGTGGGGAATAAGAAAGTGGGCTTGGGTTCCAACCGACGCACCGTTAAAGCTTTTGAGGATCAACTCGATCTCGGATGCCTGATCGAGATACGCGGACGTTCTTCGGTGCCGGTTGGCGGCTACTGGTTGCAAAAAGGGAAGAAAAATCAAATTATCTGGGTCTTCGACTGTTGGGGTTTTTCTAGTTCCCTCCCTAGTGAGATGATCGAAGAAATTATCTTCAAACTAAGAGAAGGACTCAAGGATATTTTTGAAGAGGAGCGAATCACCATTCGGGCACTCTCAAGAGCTAACGATGAGATACGGCAAGCTTACCTAAGCTCCCTCAAAACGAAAACAACTAATAAAGGTGTTAAGTTTTTACTCCACCATCTACAGTTAAGGGTGCGCGAGTTGGTATTAAAAGGCAAACACAACCCGAAAAGCCTACGCATAGAGATCAGCTATTCCTTCAATAAGGAGGATTTGGTAGCTTCCGACAACCTTGAAAAATGGCTGGTCAGGATGCAAAAAATCAGTGAGAGTCTCTCGGGTAGTGCCCCCATCACTGAACGGGCAGAAGTGGGTTCTTTATTGGCCAAGGCTTATGAGGAGGGCTACATCCTCTATATTGAATACCTTAGAGTCAAATTGGGGCTTTACGTCCGTCCCTTGTCAGCTAAGGAAATTTTTATCGAGGATTGGTGTCGTTTTAACCGGCTAAAAGAGCAATCCTTCATCCCCGCAATTCCTCAGTTAATTATTCTCGAAGGCGATCGCCTATCATGGGAGATCAATGATCCCGATACTCACATCACCACCTGTTTGTTTGGAGCTAATAGCCCGATTGCCGATAAACAATGGGTATATCTTCCTGGACGTGGGCAATATGTTGGTGGGTGCGTGTTCGCCGCCAAGCCCGGCGGATGGAAAACTTTTTTGGATCAATTAGTTTGGGGGTCGTCCTTCCTCAACACGCCCAACATCTTCGATGCTGAGATCGTCGTCCAGGTTTCGAGGCCGTCCCAGGAGCGTTTACAATTCGTTGCCCAACAGCGCACCAAAGATAGTAACTCTAGCCTTCAATACTCTTCTAAACGAAGTCGCATTAATGTGGGTGCTAATTATAACATTCAGCAGAATATCGAGGCTGAGGAAACGTTTCTAGGAGGCGGTGTGGGGGTGCGCGTGGCTTGGGTCGCCCTCATCTATCGCCCGGACTTGCAATTACTCAATCGGGCCATTACCCGTTTCTGTGCCCTATTCCGTCAACCCGCTATCGTCGAGCGTGAGAGGGAATATTTTGACGAAATCTGGCTAGAAACGTTGCCTTACACGCTTAAATGGCTCTTACACAAACCTTATGAGCGGCGCAAAATTTATTGGAACCACGAAACTGTTCCCATCCTGCCCCTCAGTTTTGATTTAACCCCCACACAGAAGGGGGTAAGTTTAATTGCTCATAAAGGCTCGACCCCTATCTATATAGACCCTTTTAGCAGACCGAGCCATACCGCCATCTTTGGGACGACGGGAACGGGCAAATCTCTCATCGCCGGGGAATTTATCACCTTGGCGTTGGCTAACGGGATGGAAACAACGATTATTGACTCGACTAGAGGTGATGGAAGTGGAACGTTTGACTTTTATACTGAGTTTCTTGGCGGTGCGTATTATAATTCCGTTACCGAATCCAACAACATCTTTGAGGGAGCCGATCTGCGCTTCTTTAGAGATCCCGAAGAGAAGACGGCCAAGGAAACCATCATCAGGGATTTTCTCTTAACTTCCCTGATGACCTTGACATTAGATGCGGATTCGCCTCGTGATAAGCGACGCAACTATCGCACAACTCTGACGATAGCACTGGCTAAATTTTTTGAAGACCCCGCAATCATCAACCGATATCATGCCGCTTACGATGCGGGTATAGGAACTAGCCCCTGGCAGGATATCCCCACCTTAAAGGATTTTTTGCCATTCCTTTCCCTCGATCGTCTAATTGAAGGCGAAGGCAGCTTTAATCTGGAGGAAACCCTAGCACAAATTCGATGGGAGTTGAACTCTGTTCTCAATTCTTCGGTGGGAAACGCGATCGCTCGTCCCTCCACTTTCAAGGGTGATGCACCTTTAGTCGTCTATGGGATTGGAGGGGTCGAGGATGATTTCACCATGCTCGTACACGCCTTATCGGCCTACTCAGCCGCTATACTGCGTTCTCTGCGCTGCGATAAATCCTTCCTATTCATGGATGAGTCTAGTTATTTAGCGGGAAATTTCAACATCTTTGCACAAATCCTGGGGAGTTTGTGCGCCAAAGCCCGTAAGAGTGGGATAAGTATTGCCTATTCTGGACAGGACCTTAACAGCATACTTAAAACCGACAATGCCAGCCAGATCCTAGATAACACTCAAAACTATTTGATCGGGAAAGTTGTCGACAAGGCAGTTGAGACTTTCGCGTCAGAATTAAATATTCCTCGTGAAATTTTACGCAAGTACGCCACTGATGGGCTTGAAGCCGAGATGCTCTGGGGAGGGCGGGAGGATTTTTCTTCACCCTGGATAGTCAAAACCCGCATAGGGCTTATCGAAGCGTCTTATTATCCCTCCTACGAACAGGTCGCCGCTTTAGAGAACCAGAAGGAACTGATCGGGCGGCGCAAATACTACAAAGGGACTTGTAGCAGTCCTTACGAGGTTCTCACCCGATTCACCCGCGACCTCAAACACTACAAACGACATGGTGAGTTCCCGCCCATTAATCAAGTTGCCGCTTAAGTTAAAAGGAGTAAAGTATGTTTACTACATTTAAACACAAATCAATTAAAACTCTCGTTGCCCCTAGCATTATTGTTATTGCTTTAATACCCTCATGGGGGGCAGTTGCTTCGTTTTTGCCAAGTTCGACTTCATTAGGGAGCGATCTCGATCCTTATTTTTCTGCCTTGCAAGAATTTGTGGCCGAGCAAATTTGGTCGTATTTTGAGGGGCTTACGGCGAGTTTGCCAGTCCAGTTGAAGGAAGACAGCGAAAAAGCCTTACAAAAAATTATGGGGTCGATGGGGTTCCCCAATCCCCAAAAGATGGATGATCTGATCTGGGCAGAAATCCCTGATTTGAACGAAGATGACGAGGGGGTTTTCACTCCTCTCCTAGAAGCGGAAACTATCGTCAACAGTGCATCAATCGCCTCAAATCAAGCCATCATCGACTTGACATTGAGTGAAGAAGCTCAAGAGCAACAGAAACAGGTCACTCAACAAACAAATGAAGCTTTAACCACAACTATTGAAGCCGCGCAGTCGGCTCAAGACACTTACGTTACCCAGGATATTCTCAAGCTTATGTCGGTACAAAATGCTCAAACCGCCATTCTCCTCAAAGCCCAACACGACGAGCTTTACAATAATCGCGTCGTTGCCGCCTCGAGTGCCTTTGAGCTTGTAAACCTTAACAAGCAAGAACAGGAAAAAGAGTGGCAACAAAGTATTGAAAGTACGTCCAGCGATGTGGGGTTGTTCGATACGGTAACTCAGTTCACTTCATTAGCGACTGCTTATAGTCAGGAAAAGTGATGCAAGTTTTAATTTTTGCAGCAGAGAATAATACCGCCAAGGATATTTTGGAGAACAACGCCGAAGTATCCGGCCTTGTGCGTCAAGCTTTTGATGATATTTGGAAGACCACCATCGAGGGGGCGCTCTATCAGGAAATTGCTAAAATCGGGGCGTTGATCGGCGTTTTCATGATCGGACTGTGGGCGGTTAGCTGGATGCAATCGACCTTTTTAAATGAGGGCGATCCCGTTAAACATTGGCATCGATTATTAATGCCGATATTTTTCGTCCTTTTATTGAGTAATCCTACCAATAAAGGCGTTTTAATGGGCAAAATGACTCTCTTGTTGCGCGATACCCAAAATTATTTTAGTGATGAGCTTCTACATCAACTTAATGATGCTATTGGCAAAGATACCCTCAATGCCGCAGGTGTTATCAATCTCATGAAGAGTATTACCAGCGATGCCCTCCAGACTTGTTCGGCCAAACAAGATGAACAAAAGCGCAACGAGTGCTTTAACACAGCAGCACAGCGAATTAAAGACTTGCAGGTTCAATATGGGGGGATAGCCATCGTTTATGGACAAGATTCCGTGACTGGGGTGGCCGTTGAACAGATCAAAAAAATTCAGGATGCTCAGGGAGGAGATTACGCTACCTCTCAATGGTTTCAACGTTTGTTTGCCGATCTTGGGGGAACCGTTAGCCCTTCAGCCGAAAAAATAGCGACCTGGCTATTTTATCTAATTGGAGCCGCCTTCTACTGGATTATAGAAATTTCTGGCATCTGTGTGGCGGTTTTGGGTCCGTTAGCCCTGGGAATGTCTCTGTTACCTGTTCCTGGTCGTCCTATCGAGCTTTGGTTTGCCGGATTTACGGGATTGGGGATCGTGCGCCTGATGTATAACATCATCGTGGGTTTGGCGGCTATCATCGTTGTCAGGGCCCCTAGCTCAGCTTCTTTCATTTTTCCGCTCATCGCCGGTTTGTTCGGTCCGTTGATGGCTTTAGCGATGGGAAGCTGGAGCGGACTATCCTTGTTTGGCCTGTTTACCCGCCTCGGAAGTTTTTTGACGGCACCTCTGCCTCTTAATTTTGGTAAATCTAAATAAATTACAGGTAATTTTGAAAAGATGAACAATATTAGTCGTAAACGGACAATTTTCTCCCGATTAGCCGGAGGTGGAATTAAATGGACTCCGATCTTTTCTTTAGCCTCCTTATTCCTTCAACTTATTGCTATTTTACTCTTGATGTTTCAAGGGGCTGCGGTGGTGGCAGTGAGCAATAAACCCGCTCCCACCCTCGTCGAACTTGCGGACGGTCGAGCAATTTCAGTTCGCGCCATCGCTAGTCGAGATCGCTCGGCTGATGCGATTGACCGTTTCGTGCGCTCTGCGATGACGGGGCTGTTCTCTTGGTCTGGGAAAACGCTCAACTCGCAGGGTCAGTTGATTCCCGATAAAGGAGTCGAGTTTGCCAAGGGTTTAACGATCACCGAACCCGCTTTAATAGCCAGTTTCGCCTTGGCGGATAATTATCGCCCCATTCTCTTAAGAGAGATTGCCGGACAGATTCCGGGAGATGTTTTTTTGGGCAAAACCCAGATTTTTCTCGACATAAAACACCTGACGGATGCCCAAAAGGTAGGGGAGGGAAAATGGGTTGTCGAAATGTTAGCCAATCTCTTGACTTTTGACGAAAATCATCAAATCGGAGCGGGAATAACCTTTAATAAGAAGGTATTCCTGAAGGCTATCGACCCTCCTTTTAATTTAATGCCCAAAACCCCCTTAGAGGAACGTTTCTTTGAACTTCGCTCATCGGGATTAGAAATTGAATTGATTAAAGAATTAATTTAAGGTGATTTATGGCTACTGAATCTACAACGACTGAACCCGCAACGGCCCAACCCACCATTAAAATTGTTGCTGATGATTTTGACTTTGAAGAAGATTGGGAAAAGTTCTGTCCCCCTCTTGACGATAAAAACGCCAATAATACTCAAAATCAGACCGATAATAATTCTCAATCCGTTCTTCCCCAAGAAGAGGAAGAACTGCCCGATCCCTATCAGGTCAGGACAAAGAGAACCTTTGCCAATCACCCCTATAGCAAAGGAACATTAGTGTTGGCAATTGTCGGTGCTGGTGCGATCGTTGCTATCACTCTTTTGCGATTAGTCACTGGGGGTTTTGCTCCCAATAGGGTTGCCAAAGTACAACCTCCTCCTTCTCCGGCTTCCGTGTTTGACGATAATTCTCCAAGCGATCGACAATCACCCGAACAAGTCGAACAGTTGCAAACCCAAAATGCCATGAGACAGCAGGTAGCCGAACTCAGGCAGATCAATTCTTCTGGCTCCCCGAAAAAAGGTCATTCCTCCCCGTCAAAAAGTGAGGAAACCGAGCCAGTTAGGACGCAACCAACCGTTAGTTCTCCTCCTCGTTCTACCGTCGTCTATCCTACTCGTACTTCTACCTCTACTCCTACTCCTACTTATGTTCCCCCTCCCCCGGTACCGGTCAGACGTTCTAGCTCAATTCCTCGTTATTCGCCCCTAATACCCGTCTCTTCGTCTTCAACCGTTCCCCCAGTCAGGAATGTTCCCCAATCTTCCCCTTCTGTTGTCAACAGACAACCGGAACTAGATCCTCTTAAACAATGGGAAACTGCTGCTTCATTCGGTAGTTATGGGAGTGTGCCTGTCGTTTCTTCATCAAACGAGCCACTCTCTTCGACTTCCCCTTCGCCGGAGGGGACTGGTAATGAGCTTCTACAAACCTCTTATTCACCCACCCCACAAGCTCAAGGGGAGGCTTCCGGTTATGAGATTATGATGGGCACGAGGGTAGGAGCAGAGCTTGAAACTCCCATCGTCTGGGCAAGAGGGCAGGATAAAGACAATTTTTCTCAAAATTATTTAGTTCGTTTAAAAAACCCTCTATTTGATAGCAAGGGAGAAATCGTTATTCCGGCTGGTTCCTATTTATCCGTTCAGTTGGTTGACGCAGGCAGTACCGGCATCGTTCAATTAACGGCCACTGCGATCATTATCAATAACAACGGACAGCAACAACAGCACAATATTCCGAACGGTGCGATTTTAATCTTAGGGAAGGGGGGAGGTATTTTGCAAGCGAAAGCCCAACGTCCCAATACCATCAGCCAAGACATCATGGGAGCCGTTTTAGGGGGTGTAGGTAATGCGGCTGGTTTGCTCAACCGTCCCAGTGGTGCGTCTTATTCTCAGTTTGGTAGTTCTATTCAATATGGCGATACTGATATGACAGCCGGATTCGTTGAAGGGGCAACTAACTCGATGGTTAATTCTTTACAGCGAAGGAATGAGCAGGCCCGTTCCTCCCTTGAGTCGAATCCTGATGTTTTTGTTGTTAAGCAAGGAACTGATGTTCAAGTTTTCGTTAATCAAACTTTTTCTTTTTAATTATGAAATATTCTTGGGTAACTTTACTCAGCGTTTCTTTAATTAGCTTTTCTCCCAATGTCATTGCGGGTAATTGTCCCGTCTTCATCGGAGAGTTACAAGATCGTCCCGCCCAAGTTAACATCTATCCCGGCTTGGGTGTTGCTCTCAACTTTATTCCCATTGGTACTGTACAGAAAATCTGGTTAGATGACCCGTCGAGGATCGTTTTAAGTTTTGATGGGAATCTTTGCTCTGTGTCGGAAAATTCCAACTGCTCGCAGCAGGAGGGCGCAACGGTAGTTCATTTGCGGCAAATTAAAGCTATCGAGTTTCCTAATATAATCCGAAGTGCTGACGGTTCGACGATGCTTACGGTGATCGTATCTGGAGGGGGTGGACGCAACCTTTATCAATTTCGTTTGATTCCCACTCGAAAAACCTCAAATATTCCTCCCTGCACCACTTTTACAATTTTGCCCGATTCTTATCGTCCTACTCCACAGGTTTTTCAACAATCACATTTTACTCCTACTCCTTAAACGTGAGGGTTACAATCTTTATGCTCACTTCAAAAATTTTTAAGATTAAATTTTCTTCTTTTTTCCCGCGTCGGATTACGATTTTCGGGTTAATCAATTTCTTTTTATGGGTTAATTTTCCTCCGGTCTGGGCAAATGACTTAAATAATTTAACCTTTGAGAAATTACCTCCTCTCCCTCAAGCCGGTTCAGTTAAATTCCCCAATGGTGCTATCTCCAAAAAATGGTCTGCCGGACAGCCAATTACCGAAATTTTAACTTTAGGAGATTTTCGGTCTTCTTATCAATTTCAAAAATTGACTTTAGCTCAATTGCTCTCATATCGCCGCACCAATCAACCTTATACTCTTAATGATTTTGGTTACTTAAAGAAAATCAATCTAAATCAGTTATTAACTGATGTTCCGGGTTTGCCCGATTACCGAGTAGCGCAATTGCCCTGGTTACAAGACTTATTAACCACGCAAAATTTTAATCTCGCTCAAACCCGTAATTTGACTTTTCTTAATTTATTAAAATCTTACCCTAAAGGAGGTCAATTATCTCTGACGTTAATCCCTTTAAATCGGTACAATTTAACTTCAATTCCCCGATTAATAAATTTACCTCTAGAGAGGTTAACAGGTTGGGAAAACCTCTCTTTAAAGGAAGTCCCAGGATTAGTTAAAATCCCTCTTTCGACTTTAATAGCCAAAAATAATCAGATTAGTTTAAAAACTCCCGATGAGGTAGTCGGTAAAGCTTTAAAACTCGCTAATTTTACCGAGCCGGCAACTTTAAAAATAGCTAATACTCTTCCGGGTTTCGCCACAGTCGATCTGGTTTTGGGAACAGCAGAACGTCCCGCCACTCGAACGATGTCTGGGGGATATAATGTCGGTTTTGCTGTGCCCTGTACCCATAATTGCGCCCATATTGAACTGGCGGGGAATTTCCTCGTTGCCGGTAAGCAGTGGATCAGTGGCAAATACCAGAAGGTGGATGGGGGTAGTGGTTGTCTTAAAGCGGTTAACGGTGGCAAGGAACCAACCGGTAGGCATCCTTACGGTAGTGGTTTCAAAGTCGTCTTATGGGACACGAATGAATCAACCGATACGGCGACGCTCAGTCTTTTTTTTCGGTCCTGTGATTTTTGTGGTTGTACTCCCTATTTTATCGGTCCGATCAAGTTTGCTTCTTATCGGACGGGGCAGCCAATTTTTGTTGGGTTTTAACAGTCTTATTGCACATTATGTCACAACAAGTCTCTCTAAAAGCCTCTATAGAACAACTCCCTTATCCTGTTCCCCAAATGTTACTGACACCGAACGGGTGGGTTCTCATCGGTGCTACCTTGGCTTTGCTGTGGATGAACCTTAAGAACAAAAATTCTTCCCCGAAGGGTTTGTTAGGGCGCTCCGTTTGGGCTAGTGAGAAAGAGAAAGCTGAAGCTCGGAAAATGGCACTCTCTCAGATTGAGTCCCTAGGACAAACCGAGGAGCTTGCTCTATTCATCCGCACTCCCAATGGTACTCGCTTCGTTTCCGAAAGCACTCCCAAGGGGCAACAGCGATACCTGTATCTTCCCGCCGATCCCCAAACCATCTACATTCCCAACGCTCAAGAGAATGTTTGGGTCATGGGCCGATCAGGTTCGGGCAAAACTTTCTCCGCCATCAACCCAATGGTGATGGCCGCCATCATACAGGGCTGTGACGTTTTCTTCTACGACTTCAAGGGTCATGAAGACCCCGCCCCCAGTTCAAAACTACTGGGCTTTGCCGAAGAACACGGGCATAAGATTTCGATGTTGGCACCGGGATTTCCCGAATCAGGTACTTGTAACCTGCTTGATTTTCTTAATGACCCCCGCACTAGGGCGCAAACCGCTTATGAGATTGCCAATATTTTAAGAGAAAATTTCAGGCTTCATGATTCTGAAGCGGGTAATAGCGATTTCTTCGACCAATCTGCCAATCAGTTGATTCAGGCTATTTTAATGCTGGCCAAAAGCTCTCTTTGTCCGGATATCGCTACCTGTCATAAGATTTTAGCTTTGCCTAATTTGATTGGCCGCATTAAAGCTAAGGGTGATGATATTGACCCCTACATTAAAAATGCTTTTGACCAATTTCTCTCTTCGGAACACGCACCCGAAACCGCCTCAAGCATTGCCGCCACCGCGAGTTTAATGTTTAGCCGCTTTGTCAGTGATCCTTTAATCTTAAATACTTTTGCGACGACTACGACTCTCCCCCTTGATGTTAACGGGCGTAATTTTATCGTTTTTAAAGCTGACCCCAATAAACGGACTGTAACCATTCCTCTACTGGCCAGTATTCTTAACTTAATGGTCAACCGCAATATTTTTAAGCCGCGTCGTGTTCCTTTAGTGGTTGTTCTTGATGAGCTTCCTTCTATTAAATTGCCCATGTTATTGCATTGGCTCAACCAAAACCGTAGCAGCAAGTTCTGTGCTATTTTGGGAGCGCAGACTATCGATCTGACCGCTTCGGTCTACGGTAAGTCTCAGACCACTGGGATTATTGGCGGCTGCACCACTCACTTTATCTTCCAGCTTAATGACAGAGAGACGGCAGAATATTACTCGGCTCTTTTAGGTCCAGAAGAGGTCAATTACAAGCAGAAATCTCGCTCTCGCAATCATGGGGAAAAGGGTGGATCTAGTACATCCGTCAGCGATCACCGACAAACACGCTCCCTGGTGGAAGTTCCCCAACTGACTCAACTTAATCGCGGTAGTGCCATCCTCTTCAATTCGGGTTATCAACGTCCTGGGGATTTCTTCGGGTCCCGTATTCCCGTCAAGCTTAAGATCGTTATTCCAGGGCGAGATCGCCGTATCCTCAAGCGCAGTACCGCTCTTTGGCCCCCGATCCGCGATCGGCTAATACAGCACAATAAAAATCCCGATGCGGGTTTTCCGGCTGCGGAACTCAAGCGGCGCGAGCGCGTGGCGGCGGAACTGTTACCCGATGCTGCCGGAACCCAACACAAGAAAGAAGTTTTAGGCAAAATTTAATTTATTGGAGAAAATTCATGCTCATCTCACAATTACCGACTTGGATACAAGATTATCGAGATAGATTTCCTAATACGATCTCATTGGTGGCCGATGCTTGGGAACGTTTGCCGATTGAAGCTATTTCCCCGGACAGTACCATTGAGGTCTTTTTTGCCGACGAAAGGGAAGTTCCCGATTACGGATTGGTACGGGGTAAGCCGTTTTTTAATCCAATGGCACTTCCGGACAATGATGAACGGCTCGTCGTGGTCATTGTCGACGGTTATACGTCCTTTGTTCAAATTTCCGATACGGTTTTACTGGATAAGATGCAAGGCTTGGATTTTCCCGATTCTGTAACTCGACCTTTCGAGTTCTACAACTGGCTTGCTAAAAGTTAATTTCTATCATTTATAGGAGATATCCCCGATGCCACAACATCCCCTTTCTGTCAATCCCGGTGAAACTAAAGAAGGGCAAGAGAACTTGCTAAAAGTTGAGGGAAAAGCCTTAGAAACGACTTTTGCCACTTCTAAAGCGGCTCTTAACAGCTTTCAATTTCTTCTTAAAACCATCTACGATTTGCTTGCTAAACGCTCTTTCGAGCAGAATAAAGAGGAAAAACAAGAACACCTTGAGCAAAGGAGGCAATCTCAACCGGGAGATCGAGTTACCATGCACTTAGGCATGAATAAAATTTATGATTCCTCAGATCCCGAAGTGAAAATTACTCCCCGACAGGCGGTTTTGGTTGAGCAAGCCCTCAAAAATCCCGAACAATTCGAGGGCAGATTGACGATCAACGTTAACGATGAACCCGTTTATCAAGTTGTTAGAGGACAGGTGATCAAGGACGATCTAAAACTATCGGAAATCTTTCAACAACCGAACAAAACTCTTGAAATTCAACCCGAAAATGCACTCTCTCATGCACCGGCTAACGGACAAGAGAGGTCTTTAGACAAGTTGTTAGAAGCCCTAACCAAACAGCAGCAAACCATTGAGCAGCTTCAACAGACTAATAGCAAGCTTGTCGAAAAAATCGATAAGATGGATCAAACTTTACAGGCTTACGGGGAACATATTAAAACCATTCAACATCCTCAATTGGCCAAACATTTACGAGAGCAGACGACAGGGGCAAGAAATTTTTTAAAATCGGGTATCGAGCAACTTAAGCAGTTCTTCGGACAGGCACTTGCCAACCTACAACAAAAGTTTAATGATTTCCGTCAGGAACGTGCTATTAAAACCCTTGACTCAATTCTTACTAAATATGGAAAGGAGGATGAGGGAGGCAATTTAACGCTTACCGGCAACAATTATCAAATTATTCGGGATAAAAATACGGGCAAAATTGATTTAATTAGCCAACAGAATCAAAATAAGGTAATCGAGCAAAATCAATTAACCCCCCAAGCCTCTTTAGGGGATTTGAAAGCTTTAAATGAGCTTTCGCAAACTGTTGAAGCTCAGTCTCAAACTCAAACTCAAGCCCTAAACCTTACTAACGGAAGAGGCTCTCATCGCCGTTAACTACGCAATCTTTATTCTTAGTAGTAAGATCTTGAGCTAAATCTTCCTCATCATAATGCCGAGAAATGTTTTTTTGCCCCAGAAGTTGCTGGAATTCCCAAATTGAGAGATTAGCTAGACGACGAGCTTGCCCAAAGGTGAAAATATTTTGCTCATACAGTTGTAGTGCAATTTCAAGGCGAATCGCTTGCTCACCTTGGCTGACGGATTCTGATGAAACTTTAATATGAATAGATTTAACAGCCATTTTTAAGAGAGTTTAATTAAAAATTCACTTAAGTTTTTTTTATTATACCATAATTTATATTTATGTTTATTTTTTTTAGGTTACTTCGCCACCCAACGAGAGCGCTAGTGAGCCGAATAAAAAGAATGACATTAATGTAAATAGCCATAAAAAGTGATTTTTGATCATCTCATTTATTTGCCTCTTTGAAAATTCGCTTACTTGTTCATGTTAATCGACATGAACCTACAAATAAATTGGGATTGTTAGATTTTGTTGAACTTTCTTGGCATTTGATTTATGTTTTTTATTTGGCAGAGTTCTGATAGTATTTTTTGATCAGCCGGCTAATGCACTGCTGCTTGACTTCAATCCCCGTTTCTAAGGCTAGATGTTTGGCCAATGCCGTTTGAGTCCAGCGATTGAAACTATAGCCCAATGTTCTTGGATCAGTTGAGAGAAGTTCTTTGAGGCGTTTGATGTACAAATCGTCGACTTTACGATGATTGCCCCCTTTTCTGCCATCTCTTAATTTTTTGGGTAGCTCCTCTGCATCTATCCCATTATCAAATGGTAACACCCAATTTCTGATGGTTTGGGAAGAACAGCCAAGGGCTTCGGCTATTTGGCCGGTAGCTACCCCAGATTTTTTGAGCAGCACCACGAAAGTTTTTTTAATTACGCTAGTTTCTTCCGTTTTTTGATAAATTTCTCGAATTTGTGCATCAGTTAACATTTTGGCAACAGGAAGCTCATCAAATAGGGAAAGGGGGAATCTTATCAGAGCTTATGAACTACACAAAGGCGACTAATATTAAAGTTTAATACTCAAAACGCTTTTTCACAAATCGGTAACAATTTTTTACATGATCCTAGAATTTTTTACGCTTTTAATTTTGGCGTATTAAAAGCTTAATGAATATTCAGTATCCTTTGAATTTAACTCCCCACCAGCTTTTTTGTAATTGATGTTCGACTCAAACTTATTTAGGTAAATAAAAAAAATTTAGGCTTGGGGTTGAAATTGACCGCGATCGTTCTTATAAACTTATTGGAATCTTATCAAAAGAGATGCGTTTTGTTGGCGATCAAACCCCTCAGAGTTTAGAGGTGCTAACGAGCAAGGAGGTGATTGTATCGAGCAATAAGAGAAGTCGTAGTTTGGTTAAAAACGCGCAAAGTTTTGTGGAGATCGTTTTTTAGGGTGGGCATTCCCCACCCTAACCGAATTTTTTCTTTGGTGAGGAACAATCATGCCTGACAGCATTTGTGATCTTCGTTATTTTACTAAGTCGATTTTTTGCCTTTAAGGTTGATTTCGGGATGCCTCTTTCGCTATCGGGAATTTCTCGATAATAACATCCTCTTTGCTCCCCCTTATAGAGGAAAAGAAGCTCCACTATCTCTTTTCCTCTTTTTTCTTACTGCGTATTCCGGGTAAGTTGTCGTAGATTCGATCGCGTTCATTACCCAAATCTCCCACACATAAGTTTGATTGTTTTCCGCTATCGTCCATCCACTTGATATAGGTATATGTGCTGCTGGTTCCGTCTTCCTTTTCGTATTGCCGATGTTCGCAATAAAACCCTCGTTCCCTAGCCGGGGGTGTGCTGCTGATCTCTAAATATTTTTCGATGCGCCGGGAAAGTTCATAATAATCCAATTGCAGCTTGTTAAATATCCCCCTGACACCGTAAACATATAAATCACCGGCTACTTCTGCTATTAAATGATTGGACACTCCGGTAACGATGAATATCCCTACTTGTAATCCCCACTTTCCCAATACTATGTCGATCATCTCCAGGCTGCCCAATTGTGTCAAGTTCAGTTCGCTAATCATTACCTTGATTTCTTTATGGGTTATTAAAAGAGCGATCGCTTCTCGTCCGTCTGCTGCTTCAAAAAATGTCAGTTCCCTTTGCTGCCTCTCCTTCATCACGCTTGATAGGTACAATTTCATTACCTCTCGACTGGGGGCATGAGGATCGACAATTAAAATTGAGCAGGTGGCTGAGGGCATTTTTCACAAACGAGTTTTGTCTAGCTATATATTGTAGCTGTTCATGTCTTGCAAGCTATTTTTTTCAGTCTTTGCTGGTTTTTAATAACATTTGATTTTTTCGGTTTATGCTGCAATACTCACCATTCCCTTACTCGTCTATCAGTCCTGACAATCCGTTAAAACATATTTTTATCGCTCAATGTTACACGCCGCTAATTAATCCGACTTTTGCTCTTACTCATTATGCTGATTTGCTATTGAGTAAATGTTCTGATGCAGAAACTCAACAATTAACTGAGCGTATTAAGCAGCAAGTTAAAGAAATTGATTTGGTAGTTAAGCGGTTTTTGCTCTTTATTGATCAACCCCCCCAATGGGAGCAATTGAGTAATGCTTCTCCTAATCAAATCATTCGTGAAGTTTTACAAATTTTAAACGGTTGTTGGCCTAGTAACTTGAAAATTTGCTCGGATTTCGATGAGTGCCTTGATAAGCCCCTGTCCATTCCCGTTTATCTATTAGAAGCCTTATCTTTTCATCTTTTATCTAGCTCTCTGGAATCTCTCAGTATTGATTTACAATCTGATTTTAATTTTGAACCTTTTGTTCATATTTCTACTCAGTTTGGTCAAGACAAATGGCTTTTGATTATTGAGGATAATAGTCGGTCAAAAAGACTACATTCACTAGCTATTGAACAATTTTTAGTCCAAGCTGGAGGAGAAATTAACTTTTTCTCTTTTACCGAAAAACCTCAATTTATTTTAAGCTTTCCTATTACTTCTGTTTTTGATTAAGGTTTGGTGTTCTTTAATCTTATGTGTAGATGTAGATACAAATGTGACTCAAAATGAACGTTGTTAAGAATTTTTGTTAAGTTTCTCATCTTACTAGGCTATAAATACATCATCTTTAAGATGGGAATTCTAAACCATCCCAAAGTATTTTTACCTGCTCACATTGTCGCTTAATCTCAGTAAAATATTGATATCTAGGATTAATTTGTTTGGCTTTTTCTCCTTCATTTTTAGGTTTTTCTAAAATTTTAGAAGCTCCAAAAATTACTACAACTTCATAGTTTTTTAGATGAGTAACTAACACAGGAGATGGACAACCATCATCGCCACATAAATATTTATTTTTTCCAGAAGAATTAAGATATTTTTTATTTAAGTTTTCGCTGTGCAATAAAGATAAAGCAAAATTTTTCGAGTTATTACTTATTCCTTGACAGACTATAACTCGACAATTTTGATCAAGAGCCTCGTCCCAAGATCTCGGTTTTATTTTTTCAACTTTTAGAGGGCATTGACTGTTAATTTTGTAATTCTCATGATTAACTGATGGTTGGAGCTTTTGCATGAATTGAATGTAACTATTTTGAATTTTACTTAAATTATTATAAAAATCATTAAGACGAGCATGAAATCGTTTTTTAAATTCTTCAATAGTTTCAGGTATCTTCCAAAATTCATCTTGATTTTCAGCTTTTAAGTCTGTCCCACGCCAATAAGGAGGAACTCGGTTTCCTTGATCATTATAACGCTTTCTTTCATATAATGGTCTTCTTGCACCTAATCCAACTCCTCCTAGATGAAACATTAGCCAAGTTAGTGCTTCAATAAAATCAGTTAATAATTGATAGTTATCTTGTGATAATTCATAAGATGCTAAGATAATCAGTTTACCGCTTTGTGTTCCAAAATTCTTCTGAGTTAGTAAATTTCCGTCATCAGAATTATGTATTTGCACTTGAATTAATCCTCGATGTTTAGGTTCAATTCCTCCGAAAATAAAAGCTTCTAGTTCTTTGACTCGTATTTTAGGCAAAACTCCTAATGCAATGACTCGAAACCAATAACGTAACATTGATTTAAAAGCAATTGGTCTGACTTCTGGTTGTGAGGTATCTAAAGTTTGAGGACGTTTTTTTTTATCTCTTTTAATGCAATTTTTTTCGCTTTTATAAGGTCTTGATAAATTATTATAATATTTATAACTATTAATAAGCTGACCTTTTAACGTAAATTCAACCTCGACTAAAATGTTTTGTTTGTTTTCATCATTTTCATACTTACCACTTTTAGTTAAACATCCATAACCAGAATTTATCTGAGAACCTACACCACTTGCTAATCCTTTTAGTAACCATTGTTCAACCTTATTTAGTTGCTTTTTTTCACAATAATGATTAGGGATTATTCCAATCAAAAAGGTTGGTTGTTTTAAAGATAAGAATAAATTTGGATTTGGTTGATACTCTGGCAAATTATTTTCTCCCCATTTCCAAACATTATTAGCAATATCTAAGCTTAATCCGCCCGATGGCGACTTATCATCAACAGGATAAGCATCTAAAAACGTAACTTTTCCCTCACGTTTACTTTTATCTTTAGTCTCTAAAGAACCAAAATGGTCAATAATAGTTTCATGTTGTTCTGCTTTTTGATATGATAAGTCAGGATTATTTTTCATCACCTCTCGAATCGCTTGATTTCTAGCAATTCCTCGCAAAGTTGAAGATGGAATAAAAGGAATTCCCAACGCATCAAAAGCAGGTAATAAAATACTTTCAGGTCCTCGATGTCCACCTACTCTAATTCGCCAAGGACAAGTTACTATAATTTTTTTACCTTCTTTAAGAGATACAATATTTTTTATTCTCTGATTAGCTCTTTTTAAATATTTACAATAATTGACATATTTTTCGTCTTGTGCTAGTTGTAACAAGTGTAATTTAGTAGCATTATTCTCTGCTTTATTCTGTTCTGAATCTTCGGTTTTTAATTCTCTCATCCAGCGCAAATATTCTACAAAACTAGCATCAACTGGCAAGTCTGGTAAATTTTGAAAATCTATCAGAAAAGGAAATAAATTTTCGTCTTTTAATATTGGAGAAAAATTCATTTTTTTAGGGATTGAAGATTGGGAAGATTTGGCTGATTTTGGATTAGGAGGTCTTTCAAAAGCTTTTGAAGTAGATTTGTGATCATTTTTCATGGCTATTCATCTCCTTTAATATCATAATAAATAGCCGTTGCCCAAAAACTAAATTCTTGAGCTATCGCTAACCCTAATCCCATAATTCCTAAGTATTCATCAACATCCATTTTTGATAAGTTTCGTAATTCTAATTTATTCTCAGAATCGGGAATTAACTTTTTCAGACACTCAAAAAATTCTCGCACAACCTCTAGTTTTCCATATTGGGAGGTTTCTACTCGTTCTTTAATAGATGAATTGCTATTAAGGTTTTTCTTATTTAAAGCTAATTCTTCTGCTTTTAGCCGCATTAAACCCCATGTGGCGAGATAAGTATAAAGTTCAACTGCTTGATTTTTTTGTTCTTTGAGATGGCTATCCCGTTGCTCTTTATTAATAATATTATTAGCTAAGGCTTTATCATATTCTTGTCTAAGTTTTGATAAAGTATCATAAACGGGTTCAGCTAATGCTCTAGGGTCAAATACTTGAACAGTCATGATTTATTATACCTCCATAGGTTGCGAGTGGGTTTTCTCAGAAGTATTTTTATGATTCCATATCCATTGTTCAACAAATCCTCTACCTAAGCTTTCTTGGCCTCCTATTTGTAGAATTTGTTGATTTTTATTTTCTAGATGTTTAGTGAAAAGTTTGTTAACAATCTCGATATCTTTTGGAGACTCTATTTGAGATTTTTGAGCAAGTTTAATTCGTTTTGCGTGTAATTCTTTTTGTTTCTTGCCATTTTCATTTTCAAGTTCGATTTCGTCAATATCTCTCACTTTTGCTGTTAATCCCCAAGGAAAATACATCAAAGTATCTGAAGGAATCGCTTCTTCGTAACGAAATCCGCCTTCTACTGATTTATGTTCATCTAATTTGATTTTTACTTGTCTCCATAATCCCATTTGTATTAAAGTAGCACAATGCTGATTTGGTAAAAGCAAAACAGAATCAATCTCTGTATTAACGTTACCTTTGGGAATAAACTTGTCCCACTTATCCCACTTATTTAAACCATTTTTGACTACGGCATCCCGTAAATAAATAGGATTTTTTGTATCCAAATTTGTATAATAACCAGCTTGAGGAATATCAGCAAGTGAGGGATAATAGCGCTTCCAGCGTTGCAATAATCGAGGACAAGTAATCCAAACCACACCATGACTTAAAGAAGCAAGAGGAAACCATAATAGTGAACCATCTCCTATCCAAATATCTCCTTGTTCTAAATTATTACTATTTGATGTTTGGTCAGCTTCAGAATTGTTACTTACTTCTTCGGAAGCATTAGATAAATTTTCGTTAGATGGCGGCGCTATATCTTTTAATTCTGGCCCAAATAATTGAACTCGTAAGTCTTTATCTTCAATACTTGCTCTTAAACGTCCTCTAATAGTGCTAGAGGGAATATAAGGTAAATTAGTATGGGATTCTCGTGCAATTCCTACTAAGTTACCTTCTTGAGTTGTTCCTCCTGTATGAAGGGGAGAATAAAGATATAAGTAAACACAATTTAACTGAGTCATAATCCTCCTTTCTATTGATAAGAAATCCACAGTAATTCGCTGTAACCTAAATCTCGCCAACGTTGAATTTGTTTAGAGGCGTTACTATCTTGATATAGGGTAATCTCTGAGTCAGATTCCAAGTAATAAACACTACCAGCAGGTGCGGCATAAACTTGTGGCGCAGGAGTGCTAATATTATCTCCAAAACGCATTCGATTACTAATAACTAACGGTTTATCGGTGGCGAAACTGACTAAGCATCCTTTCTCTTGATTAGGATTGTTGGGATAAGCAGTCGTCCATTCCCAAGGGGACGGTTTACAATGAGGATGATTATTGCGTTGTCTCCGTTCAAAAACCCCAGGTGTGACTAAATAAGCAATTTTTTTACCGGCTTTTTTCTGATTTCCTTCGGATATTTTTTCTAATTCTTGCCATTGTTCTCCTAACTGGGGACAACTTTCAAGAATCGCACGATGTCCTTCACCACCTAAGCGTATAATTTGAGAATTATCCGTTAATTTTAAATTTTCGCCTTCATTTTTTGCTTTAATTCCTACTGCTAAACTCCATCCATCCTGTAGGCGAATAGTATTTTCCACAAAGTAACCATCTTCCTCTAACACTTGACGAGTACCTTGGGTTATGGTGTTATGGGGACGGGTTTCTATTTTCCAAGGTTGAGGGGATTCATTGTCTTTAATTCGATTTTTTTGCCATTTTTCGACTGAAATTTGACTTGTTTTTAAATATTCTAAAATCGTTTCATAATCTAAATAAGCACAATATTGACCTTCTAACTTGTCATTAAAGGGATGTTTACTCTCAAAAACTAGCGGTTGAGGCAGATTTGGGTCAGTTTTTAGGAGATTATACAAGGGATGATGGTTATCCCAATTGAGGGGAACTACAGGAATAGGAACAGCAGTATTATTTTCCCTCTTACAGAGGTGTTCTTGGTTATAACTAAAGGGAAATGGAAAATAAAGCTCGTCTTCGTAAGTAAGAAATGCTCCAGTTAGCTTTATGGTGATATTCGATTGAATTAAGTCTCTAATTGCTCCTGCAATGGCCTGTCCCGGAGGGGGGAAGATACTACCGGCCCATGCTCTTGCACCAGGGGAAAAGGGTTTTGCATCACGAAATAAGAAAACATCTGAGGGGGTTATCCGATACCACTTTAAATTATTCATTATTTTCCCCTTGTATTGGTTTAATATTACGATTTCGTAAGACAAAAGCAGCCAGTTTTAACCAGTTTTTTATTTCACTATCGGGAGGTTCAGGAGTGTTATTATAAATTGCTGTTAGGGTATCTTCTAATTGATTTTGAAAACGTTCTTTATCTTCCCCTTGTAACCCTTCTCTACGCTCACAAAAAGCAATTGTCCAAGGTTTGATGGCGTTAATACAAGGTGCGGGATGTTGTTCCCATAGTTGCGCCGCTATTTCAAATAAACTGGGTTCTATGGATTTAGTTAATTTAAGTTCAATCAGTTGTTTCCAATGATAAAATAGATCAAATTGAGCGAGTGCTTGTAATTTATTCCCATTACCGAATAAAACTCGTACTTGCACCGCATCTTTTTTCTTATCTTGATGTTGGTAATTTTTCGCTTTTTTCTCAGCATCCCAAAGGTTTTCTAAAGCAATCGCAAGGGGAACAGAATGATGAGCAATAACGACTCCAAAGCTAACGGTGGCATTTTTTCCCATTGTAAAGAGAGGACGAGAATTATCGCTTTTGCGCTTCCAGTAGTTACCCTCATGATTAAATTCGCCTCTAGGGTCTTCTTTTCCCCGAAAACACTCTCTTATATCCCATAACCAGTTATCCCATTCCCAAAGATTGGTATAAGCAAGAACGTCATCTCCTCCACTGTAGATTAAGCGCCCTGCATAGCGTTCTTCTGTAAGATAGGGAACAAGACGATTGGAGAAGTCTAATAGCGCACGACTCAGGGCATTATGGGTAGATGGCCCCATACGCTTCTTTATTCCAGAAATTCCTTGAATAGCCCTATTAATGGATTCATTATTTGAAATTGGCTGATTTAACAACATATAATCCGCATAATTGTTAAGTTTATCTCCTTTTAGCCATTTACTCATGCCATCTCCGTCTCCTGTGGCGATAACATACCAATCAGTGGGATTATTCCCTTGATTAAAATATTTACTGATGCAGTTTCGCAGTTTTGCCGCTTCATCTTTTTGGATTTGTAAGCTTTCGTCTGTATCTAAGGGAAAATCATCAATTAACCATCCTGCATTGAGTAAGCGCGGATTTGGCCAGTCTTTTCGCCTGCTATCTTCATCTATCCAAGGGATACCCCAAGGTAATATAGCCGGAAATTCTAATGGTTTTCGTTTATCGTTACTATGTCTTTTACGATAAGTCCAATCAAATTTTGCTTTAACTGCCTCACACGCTTTAATAAAGTTAGATTCTCTATCAGGATAAAATTTTAACCAACCTGCAACCCCTGAACTTAAATCAGGATAATAATAAGGAATTTTTTTATTAGGGTCATTAAATAATAATTCTGGTAAAATTCGGTGTAATCCTCGCTTTAATACTTCAGTTGCGTTAAGTTGCTCATTTCCATCGAATAATCCCCCTTGTTCTTGCCAATATTGACGGGTATCCCCTTCCGTTACTCGTTGGCGATAATCTTGCGGTTGAGGATAAACAACAGAACCTAGGCCCGAAATGGTCGAACGGGGATAAAATGAGCTAGGAATACACCAATTACGGCTATTTTTAACGCTTCCTGCGGTTAAGCGTAATTGGTCAAAGAGATAACACCACCATGACCCTATATTAACTCTTAAATCTGGCTTTTCTTGGGCAACAGCTTGGATAAATTGATGTTCTTTCAGATTAAATAGTTTATTTTCCTCATTTAACTGACAAATTCTGTTTAATTCATCCTGCCACTGTTGAAATGCCTCGGAATTTTCTTTAATTTGCCAAGTAAGCGGGTCAACTTTATTATTAATGGGTAAGGCAGTCCAGTAGGTTTGCCATTGATATCTTAACCATTCTTGCCATGTTGGACTGTTTTCGCTTAATTCTCTCGTCCAACGTCTATTTTCTAATTCTTTAAAGACTTTTTTACCTAATACTAACCATTCTTGAATCACTGTTTCTCGCGCCGTTTGCATGGCACTTGGCACTTTATCGGAGGGCAATAAGATAACTATAACATTGGGAAATCCTGCGGTTAAAATGGCTTTTTCTGTCGGTTTATCAATCCAATGGCTGAAATTTGGCCATTTATTCCTTAACCAATGGTCTATTAAAGGTTGTTGAAATAAACTGGGATAAATTAGGCAGTCTGCACCGTAGATTTGCGCCAATTTCCAGCAGACTTTGGCAGATAAATAGTGTAAAACCCATGAACCAGCCCAAAAATCTCTCATTTTACGGCTGGCTTTGATAATCTCTTGAATAGGAGTAAAACTAAAGGTAGCAAGATAAGGAGTTTGAGGTTGATTTGAGGTTTTTTCTTGCTGCTGTGAGGGAGAATATCCAACTAATGCACCGGCGATTGCAGAGGTAATACTTGCATAACTCCAAATGGAGGCATCAGGAAGAATTAGAGAAGCCGGAAGGAGAAAGTTGTCTTGATTACTTAATTTTTGACATATTATTTCTGGTAAACAACGCCATAACCACCAATAGAGTTCTTTTATTTCTTCAAGTTCAATAGTGTTGGTATTTTCCGAAGAAGAGTGAGACAAGGGTTGTTGAGAGGCAGCAGAGGTTAAAAGTTTTTGATAGTTAGAATAAGATAAAGATAAGTTTAGAGAGTCTCCAGAAAGCAAATGAGAAACCTTAAAATCATTATTGTTTTCTAGGGAAATCG
Organism: Gloeothece verrucosa PCC 7822; assembly: GCF_000147335.1. Lineage (NCBI taxonomy): Bacteria > Bacillati > Cyanobacteriota > Cyanophyceae > Chroococcales > Aphanothecaceae > Gloeothece > Gloeothece verrucosa. Next base: position 243,738 of record NC_014534.1, on the reverse strand, counting down.
ATAAAGAATTAAGAACGGTTCGGTCACTAGCATTAGCAATTTCTGCCGCTAAAGTAATTATATTAAGGTCAAGAGTCGATTGAGCTAAAAGGACTTTTAATGTTTCCCAATAACCTTTATTTTCATTATTTTGACCTATTAAGTTTTCGATTTTTGTTAGATTAAAAGGGTGAATAATTCCCCTAATTTTTGCTTCCCAATAAGACTGACACACCTTTTAATTTATTTATGAAAGTTCACCACTCATCCATTATAATTTGTTTTTTTCGCGGATTATGTTAAGAAATATCTTATTTTTTTTGTATTTGTTTTTTATTTTAATACTTCTTTACATCTCTCAATCAAAGTTTGGGGAAAGTTAGCAAATATGTAATCTTTAGCCATTGTCCATTCATCTCCTTCTAATCTTTTGTTATCTAAAGTATAAATAATTAAGGAGGGTTTGACTTGTTGAGTTTGAGTTTTAATATAATCAACTATTTGCTGTAGTTTATCTTTTGATTGATGTGATTTACTATAAACATAGATAATTAAGTCAGAAGAAAGGGAAATATTTTTAATATCTTCAATTAAATAAGTTTGTAAGTTTAAATTAGAAAATATGGATTTTATGTCATTAATTTCTTGGGTAATAACTAATTCTTGTTCTTCAAGAATTAAGGTGACATTTTTCTTTAAGCTTTCATAAATTGGGTCAAGTTTAGTTGAAAGTTTTATCCAAAAATCATCAAATTTATTATTAAATATGGTTTCATTAAGAGGAGAATCATAATTCTCATTCATGGTTTTCATGAGTTGTTTAACATCGGCTTTATCATAATAAGTCGATTGAAAATCTCTCAGAGGACTAAAATTTAAGTCTTGGCGAGTAATACCAAAAAGAAAGGTATAAAGTTGACTATCACGGGTTTTTGCTAATGCACCTGCTTCAAAGTTCAACCAAGGAGAATTAAGACTTTCTTGGGTAAGGCAAATAATACCAAATTTGCTATTTTCCAATTCTTGCAGAATTTTTTGAATTCCTTGTTCTCCTTTTTTTATATCTTCAAATGAAGCAAAGGGTTGTATTCTTTCAAACATATAAGGAAGTAATTCTCTGAAACTTTCAGCAATTTGACGACTGGTTTTTCCTGACCAACTAATAAAGACTTTCATTGACAAATCTCCTCAACTAAAATCTGAACATTACGTTATTGCGTTTTTATGATGATAAATAAAACAGTTTGTCTTGTCTAGTCATCTTTATTTTTCTTTATCTATGCAAACTTTTAAGGACATAAGCGGCATCAACGATAGCTCCCATCAAGTTAACGGGATTATTGGCACTAGAATAATACTCTATTTTTTGAGAATTTATTTATTTACTGCATTCACAAATATAGAATTATCGTTTCCATTCTATTAGCTTTCTCCTAAGAGGAAAAAACTTTTGATTCTATAAGCCGCCAAGATTCTGCCAAGGAGTTTCCATTCTATTAGCTTCCTCCTAAGAGGAAAAGTTATTTTGGAGCTAGAGAACCTCCAATTTGAATACTGGGTTTCCATTCTATTAGCTTCCTCCTAAGAGGAAAAGATAAGAGGGCGCAGGAAGACTTTACCTTCTTCTGTGGAGTTTCCATTCTATTAGCTTCCTCCTAAGAGGAAAAGCAAACAATCAAAGGAGATATCGTTGCTTGCTTGTCAGGGTTTCCATTCTATTAGCTTCCTCCTAAGAGGAAAAGTTGACAGGAGAGATGGCATTAATAAGTGGAGGGAACTATAAGTTTCCATTCTATTAGCTTCCTCCTAAGAGGAAAAGCAGATGCTAAGGATAGAGGAGATACCAGAAGATGAAGTTTCCATTCTATTAGCTTCCTCCTAAGAGGAAAAGGGCTACCTTCTAGAACGCTCTCCCTACCTACATTCTACCGCCCATTTGCGACGGATAAAAAAAATAACCCGATTCATAGCGAAAAATTGATGCTCAAAAACCTCCAAACCCAGTCCGGGTAAGCCATCGACGGATAGAACGAAAGAATGATGGTTTCAGCGATTTTCAGTATCCTTCGCAAAAACAGCTTTAATGCCGCAAGTTATTCTTATGTAACTTATGTTACAATGAAAAATTATATTAATTTATAAATAAATTCCTGCCCTGTTTACTATTATGATAAACAAAATCAAACATATTTTAGATATTTTTGGTTATATCAGCACCATCATAGTAATTATTATTACTGTGAAAGGAATAATTTTATGGGTTAGAGGTATTTTACCTGTACTGTTGAGACTTGGAAATGGATTAGCCAAAAGTCGCATTGCCATTTTTGCTAAAGGGGAGCATTTATCTATCTTAACAAATTTATTGAAAGATTCTGGTTTGTTTACACGGATCAATATTATTTATATTAGCGATAAAAGTGATATTGGACGTTCGGAAAATGTCTCTTTGTATTTAGTGTTTTGGCATGATTGGGAGAATGATATTGATGATATTTTAAGTCAGAAAAAAGATCGAGTACCACTTATTATTTATTCTCCTCCCAACTTAGGAAGAATCCCCGACGATAAAATGCGTTTACTGAACGAAAAACGTAATACAATTGTGACTAACTTTAGAGGTAGATTACTTAATGATATTATGATTTCACTAATAACCGGAAGCTACGAAAAATAATCAAACATTTACTTATAATTAAGAGGAGAAAACAGGTAATTAGCTTTCTCCTCCATGTTTTCCTGTTCAAATGGGTTATGTTTCCATTCTATTAGTTTCCTAAAGATTAGGAATACTCACACTTTAGGCAAATTCATTCCTCAAAAAAATATCAGGGTGATATTGACAAAAATGCTTTAATCTGAATTGCATAATTTTTGCCATAATTCATCAGGAATTGCCTCAAACTCTTGCCAGATAAAATCCATCATGGCTAAATGCCGTAAATCGCTAGAATTAGGAGAGCGATAATATTCTCCTTGTTGAAACCATCCTCGAACAGTAGACAAGGAACGATGACAAATTTCCGCTATTTGTTCGTAATTTACGTCCCATTTGCCATAAAATGCTTGAGGAGTCATGGATAATTCACAGTGAGCATAAACCCTCAGCAACTTTCGTTCTCGATAACGCAAAGGTTTTTGTTTACTCATCCTCAAATCTCTCTAAATCTTGTTCCCAAGCTGTATCTACCACACACCATAGGGCAGAAGGAGCATCAATATCAAGTAAAATTAAATAGCACCACATCCAACGCCCATTTTCTGGAGCATAGCCATAAAAGCGACCCATTACAATGCCCCAATCCGTTAATTCTGGTTCATCGAATGTTCGCCATCTGACTACTGTTCCTACTGCATACATGGGTTTAGCCGCATTGAGGAAAAAAGATGGGCTATCCCAAGGTATAGGTAAGTGTTGGTTGCAGGAAAGAAGATGAGAGATTATGTCCCCTTGTCCTTTTTCAATAACATTGAGATAAGAATCTATCCAATCATAAGATAGTGTATTGATGAGTTGCTGAATTAATAGTCTAGTTAATTGCTCAATTTCTGGCTTTTGCAACTGATTTTCAGTTAATTGCTCTAATTTTTCTATCAGAGACACAACGCCGAAATCTGATAAAGCTTCGCGGTAATCGCTAGAATATAGGTCTATGGATGAGGCTTTTTGTTGATACATGATCATTGTCTTTCAATTGGTGACGAAATTCCTCAACCCGTCAGCTTTTCTCTGTTTCCTGTGCCGGTTTTTTCAGGCTTAACTATGTCTAACTAATTATTAATGAGAACCCAAAAAAATAATGAGAATAACAGAAGAGTCTTGATATTTCCAGTAAAAACGAAGGAACATAGAAGCAGAAGATCCCCAAATTGTGCTTTTTTTTTGTTGATAACGGTGAGTTCTTAAACTTCGGTAATGAGTTCCTTGAGTTGAAAGCAGATGAAATGCCTTCTGGTATTGCTGACGGACTTGAGGAGATAAAGATTTGAGTTGTTTTTGAGCTTTATGGGTGAATTGTAGGCTAAATAACGGAATTGAAGGCGGCGCTCTTTCCTGTTTCATTTGTTTTTTTGTGGAGACTCCCATTATGTTGTTGTTGTTTGGAGGAAAAAATTAAATAATAAAGGCAGTGTCATCAACGTAAAAATCGGGTTGAATGCCTAAAATAAGAGTCTTGCTTCGGGAATGCTCAGGAATAATATAAAAACGTAGTTGATCCTCGTCTAAATTGAGCATTTTTTCCAGCTTGTGTTTTAACTTGTCGTATTGGGATTTAGCGGCTAAAATCTCGAAAACAGATTTTTGGACACGACAACCATAAGCTTCCAATAACTTAGACACCCGATTCCGACGGCTATCCTGTACAATGTCGTAACAAACTAGGTAAAGTGTTTTGTTCGTCATCTAACTCTGAGGTATTGCCTTTAAATTACTTGGCCCAAAGCATAGGCCGATATCCGTCTGTATCTCCCATCAAACAGGCGATGTATTCTCTTACTTGTAGTTCTAAGCAACGGCGCATACTGACCTTATATTGGGTGTAAGGATGAGTTATTTCACTGTGTAGCTTTTCTTCCCAATGCTTAAGGAACTTTTTCAAGGAATCTGGATGTAAATAGACTCCGTTACGTCCATCAGGCGGCGTAAAATCTTCTGGGGTAAAAATCTTTTTATTAACCAAATAAACCACCAAAGAATCGACTAATGGGGCGCGAAATTCCTCAATTAAGTCAGAAACTAAGGCAGGATGGTTATTTCGAGGAACATGAAGGTTGCCGAAATGGGTATGCAATCCCATCGCTTCTACAAAGGAGTGCATATTTTGACTCAGAAGGGTGTATCCTAGACTCAGTAAGCTGTTTACAGGGTCAGTAGGAGGCCGCTTGCTGCGTTTTTCAAAGGTAAAAGGAGCTTGGAATAGAGAACCCAAGGCTTGAAAGTATACTGTAGCCGCTTTTCCTTCATAACCCCGTAATTCATCCATTGTGTTTGCTAAGGGTAGATTATCTCTTAATTTCTCTAGGTTGGCAATGGCTTGTTTAACTGAAGAATTAGAGCGACGACGGTTTAAACGCATCAATAAAACTCTTGAGTTATTGAGCTTGGCTCGGACAATGTTTTCTGCCTGTAAACGGGTAAATTCAGAATTTTCTGCCCGCTTTACCTGTTGGGAAAGATACTCGACCTTGGCTTGTCCTTCGGTTTCCAAGCGCCCGAAATAGCGACCCCGTTGGGACAGATATAATAGGGGAATTCGACGAGTAAGAGCTAATCGCACCGCACCATGAGTAATATTGCAGCAACCAAATAGTACAATATGGCTGACTTGATTGACGGGAATTTTACAGCGTAACTCACGCTGATAGAAAATATGGAATTGATAGCCTTGTGCTTTGAGATAGGAACCTTGGTCGGTAATATATAAAGTAGTCATGGTGTCAACAAAGTAATGTTTTGGGTTGGTTAAAATCTTGGGTTGAGTTGAGGTTTTGGGTTTGAGGGAACAGATTTTTGGGGGTTGGGAGAGGAATGAATGGATGTAAATTGGCCGAGGTCGTCGCGGCATTCCCGAAGGGTCTAGAGGATAGCCTTTTTTACGAGGTTCTGGCGGTAGGGGCGCATAAACCTGTCCTTTTTTGAATAGATAACCGAGAAAGGTAAATTCTTGGTCTGGGGCGTAGATTTCTGTCTTTTTTGGGTGAAGTTGCAGATAAATCCGATCTAACCATTGGGTGATTAAATTCAGGGTTCGTTCAGCTTCCCCAAGACTATGACAAGCGGCTACAAAGTCATCTCCGTAACGGACAAGATTAATGCCTTTTTCTAAGCATTTTCGGTCAAATTCACTCAGATACAGGTTGGCTAATGCTCCCGATAACACTGCACCTTGTAGTACCCCTTGGTTTCGGGGAAAATAACGACCGTTGAGAACAATACCGGATTTGAGTTGTTGTTCTACCAGTTGTTGGATAATTGGGTCTAGTTTTAGGTGTTCTAGGGTGCTTAGAAGTATCGACCAATTGAGACTATCAAAAAATGAGCGAATATCAGATTTAATAATCCATTTGGGCTGAATTTGGTAGTAGTAATAGAGATGTTTTACTGCCATTTGGATGCCGCGTCCTGGACGGTAAGCATAACTACAGTCGGTAAAGACTTCCTCTAGGGGTAAATACATCTCTTCGAGTAACCACCGTTGCACTACGCGATCTCGCACTGTGGGAATTCCGAGTAAGCGTTTATCTCCGTTATTTTTGGGCAGATAAAAGCCTCTAGCGGGATAAGGTTGATAGATTTCTTCGATTAGTTCCTGTTGCAGTCGAATTAATTCGTCTTTTTTGACTCCAGCAAATAAGTCGGTTGTTATCCCATCAATTCCAGGGGATGGACTTCCTCGACGTACTTGTTCCCAAGCGTAATAGAGTTCGTTTAGAGGAAATTGCATAGTTTTAAGGAAAATTTAGGGTTAATACTCGAAATCAAGTTTTTGCACTCCTTTGCTTTACGTTGATTCCATCATCGCAAAGGTATATTTGAGTTCATCCCTGAGTTGAAATTTTTTGACCTGAGTTGGTAACTGAGTTCGTAACTGAGTTAAGTGGGCTTATTTTTATCTAGGTTTTAGTAATTATTTTTTCAATTAAAAAAAGGATAAGTTTTTTACTTATCCTCTCCATTCTGTTAGTTTTCTCCTAAGAGAAAAGAATTAAATAATAGGGTGTTATATGTGGCTATGCAGTCTGCACAGTTTCCATTCTGTTAGTTTTCTCCTAAGAGAAAAGTGTTTCTAGAAGCCTCTCAAATAGAGGCACTTAATGCTGTTTCCATTCTGTTAGTTTTCTCCTAAGAGAAAAGTTTGCAGGAATATGTTCACACACTGCCAGGAATGGCAAGTTTCCATTCTGTTAGTTTTCTCCTAAGAGAAAAGATCTGCGTACTCTGAGCGCCACGTAAAAACAGTGTTTCCATTCTGTTAGTTTTCTCCTAAGAGAAAAGGCTACCTTCTAAAAGGCTTGCTCTGACTTCATTCTACAGCAAAAATTCGTAGGATAGAAAAAAACGAGAAAATTATCGCTATTAATTCTCAACAAGCCCTTAAAGCACACTCCTCAAAACCAGTCAGATAAAGCATTACGTGGGATACAACCAAAAAATAAGAGTTTCAGCGATCAACAACTTCCAACGAAAATACCAATAAAAACAAGTATAAATAAGTTAATGCTCAAAAATCACCTAAAAGCAACTTTCAAAGACTAAAATCAAACTTCATCATCTTTCTCTTCAATAAGTTGCCGAGAATAAGCTTCTATCAACTCTTGTAGTTCTTTGAACTCTTCTACCAATTCTAAATCACATTCTTGTGCTACCGTTAAACCCTCTTGACATAATTGCAATGCAGGAGTAATTTGGTCTAAATGTGCCATTAATTCCGCCAAATTATACAAAGTATTAGCTTTTACTCTTTGATTACCTTGTTCTTTTTGCAAAGCTAAAGCAGCCATCAAATTTTCTAAAGCTTCATAATAATTATTTAAGCCTAGATGAGCATAACCGAGATAAGCATAACAATCAGCCACTTTTTGCCAATCTTCTAATTCTTTCAAAACTTTTAACCGTTTTTCCTCATATTTAATGGCTTCAGCTAATCGATTTAATTTATCATAAGCTAAAGCTAATCCCTGAAGATTACTAGCAATATTAGCCTTATCTTCAGTTAATTCTAAAAAATTAAGGCGTTTTTGGTAATAAAAAATAGCTTGCTCTAGATTTCCCAACGTTGCATAAGCATTACCCAAACCCCGCCAACTTTCTGCTTCTATTGCCTTATCCCCAAACTCCTGAGCTATTTCCAAGCTTTTATGTAACCAATCTAAAGCTTCTAGAGAATTACCAAGCTCTTCGTAACTATCACCGAGCGCTCGCATTGCATCGATAATCACAGCTATATCGTCTAATTCTTGAGCTATTTCTAACCCATGATGATACCAGTTTAAAGCCGCTTGTACATTATTTTCATCTCGACTAATATTTCCTAAAATTATTGCCGCTCTAGCTTCAAAGAGCGAGAATTGATGTTGTTGTGCTAAAGTTAAACATTTTTCGGCATACTCTTTTGATTCATCATTATTATTTAAACCCATGTAAATATTTCCTAAACTTCCTAAAGCGATGACTTCTCCTCGAATATCTTTAATTTGTCTAGCAATATCTAACACCTGATGAAAATAAGTTAAGGAGTCTTGAAAATTTCCTAAAGCTTTCTGTACATTTCCTAAACCAACTAAAGCTATCCATTCTCCTGAATCATCACCTATTTCCTGAGCTAATTCTAGTTGCTTGGTGTGGTACTCTATCGCCAAAGAATAATTACCTTGAGTATCGTATACGTTTCCTAATCCAGTTAAACAAGTAGCATCGCATTGAGGGTTAACTTTATAAAGCAAATTCTGATAAATCAATTTTTGTTGCTCGTGGTAACCCCAGATACCTAAAAGATTGTGTAATTCTTCTTGAATTTTTGCCTCTGGTTCGATTTGTAATACAATTAAACTTCTTTGCCAGTCTTTTATCTGACATAAATGATAAAATGATTCTAAGTATCTTCGTACCTTTTCTAAATTAGATACATGACTAGGTAATGATCCTTCAATGGTAAGGAAATAAGTAATAGCCGTATAATCAGCAAGATACTCAAGAGGCACTTCATCTAAATTAATATTTAGTTCTTGAAATAATTCTTGACTTGTATTTAAGGTGGTTATACTCATTTTTGATTTAAAATAATTAAAAAATTTAGTAATAAAGCCCAAATTTTTAAACTTAATCAACTTAACAATCTGCTTTATGCTTTCTAGTTTAAGCCGTTTTTGATCGCTGTTTTAACTTAGTTATTAACTGTTGATAATGTTCCAATGCTACACTCCGAATTAAATGATGCAATCCTAATACTCGTTGATTATTTGGATTAACTGACTCTTCAACTAAAAATCGATAACATAACTCTTCCAATGCCATTTCTTGTCTTTCTTCATTACAAGGCTGATTTTCAATTCGCTTAATTAATACCGCTAACTGCATCAACCATCCCTGTACCTGTACGGGAATACGATAAACCGACGCGGCACAAATTAAATAATAAGCATCGGTTGACTGAGATTCTAACCGCTTAAATACAGAAGTTAATCTTTGTTTATTCACTTCTAAACGGACTTTTCTCGTTAACTTATGTAATTTCCAATTATCTTCACTTCCCATTTGTTTCTGTGCTTCATTTTCGGCTTCAGCTAGTGCAGTTTCTACTGTTTCTATTTTACTCTTAACATCTTCCCAATAAGCTTTAACATTTCCTCCAAACGATTCCCAAATCTCTCCGCTAATTACTCGTAAAACTAATGGATGTCCTTGATAAGCTTTTCCTAAACGCATTAACAACACCTTTTCTTCTAAATTATCATCAATATTAAAACCTGTTATTTCCCATAAATTTTCTTGCTCATTTTCATCTAATCCTGTTAAAAGATGACAATACCAGTATTGATTATAGCGTTGTTCAACTAAAGATAAAGGTAAATCTTGAGATGTAATTATAATCCGACTTTGACAAGACTGTGCCGACAATAAACTTAAAAAAAACTTTTCCCACCAATTATCCGCTAAATTTCCCCATCCCTCCTCTTCATTTCCTACTAACAAATTTTCAAAAGAATCAAAGAGTAAAAGAACGGTATTATGTTGTAAATATTGTGTTAAATGCCAGATCACTTGTTCTGGGTTTCGCTGTTGTGAAGCTACTGGAATATTCCAGGATTCTAGCCATTGAATTGCCACTGTCATAAAATCTGTAGCATTCCCTAAAGCCTCAAAATTTACCCGCTTCAAATCATAGCTTTTTGTTAAAGAAGATGTCTTTTGTCTTTCTAAAATAATACGTTCCGCTAGTGCGGTTTTTCCAATCCCCGTCAAGCCTAGAATAAATAAAAAACGAAATGCTCCTTGTAATTTTTCCGTCAAAGATGTAATTAAATCTTTTCGCCCTACCCAATAATCATCATAAGCAATAAAAGAAAATAAAGACGTTTTTTCTATCTCTTCTTGACTGGCTAAATTGCTATTAACTTCTTCATTTAAAGGTTTTAACATTGCCTGTTTATCCAAATTTAGAGCATGACAAATTTCTTCAAATTTAGTGATATAAACAGGTTTACTATTAATAAAATTATTAATTGTCGATAAAGCAACCTCTAAATGTGCCGCTAAGTCACCCTGAGTTAAAAATCCTTTACGTTTGAGAGCCTCAAGCACTTGGGCTTTGCGTTCTTTATGAAGTCTAGCAGAACGGGGCATAATTAAAAAAAAGCTAACGATACAGAGATTGGCTTAAGAGACTTAACCGATATCAGTTTTACTAAGATGATATTTTCCTTTATTTAAGGGTTTTGTTTGATTGTATCATTAAATTTGAGCGCGAAACTCATTAATTTTTGTCAAGTATATGCCTCGAAGGATAATTTTATCAAAATTATCGTCCCCTCGACTGCCTAACATGAATTTTTTGAGAAATTATCTCAAGAATAACCGGATCTTTCCAAAGATCGACATCATCTTGAGTTAAACCTGGGCTATTAGCGGGAAGTGATTCGCTCTGCCAAATGGCTTTTCCTTGAGCATCCTTACCGTAGTAGGAAGCAATCATTTTATATTTACCGTTTTTATTTTGCATTGTCAATCGGTCTTCTTCGATTTTAATGTCATTATGATTGCCTTTAATTTCAGTTTTGTCGTGAACGGCAAGAAAAGCGTACACAACCGGCGCGATCGCTTTTGTATACTCGGCCTGCTGCGGGTTTAACTGTTGTGAGTTAGCTTTTAAATATCCCTGCGCTGTCTGCTCAAACTTATACCCTTTTTCGCTTAAATAACCTTGAACCAATTTGTCAGTTCCCGCCGCATTTCCAACCACAAAGCTTGCCTCGGCTGCGATCGCTTTTTCAAGTAGCGGCTTATAATGCTGCTCAAATGTCGTTTTAATTTGTTCATCAGTCACGCCGCGCTCTTGGCCAGAACCACTGATCATGATTACATCATCCTTGGTGTACTCTCCCGTATTAGCTAATCCAAACGCTTCCCAACACTGTTGATATTTAGCCGTAGAAGAGAGAACATCTTTGTCGGACTGGGCACTATGGCCAATAAATTGAGTGGCACTCGCCGCCATTGCCCGATCTTTTACTCGATTTTGTTCAACAGATGCTTTTGAAGAAGGGGGAATTAGCAAATTAACATCATTGGGTTTAATGCCAGGGCAAGTATTAGTATATTGCGGATTTTCATTGAGAATTTCGGCTAAGGCACGGGCTTGGGAAATATCGCTCGTAGCAAATTTATCGGTAAGGGTCTTTCCTTTGGCTGTATTAGCCAGTTCAATCATCAAATGGGGATTTTCATAAACCCACTGCTGCCACAACGCTTTATATTCACTCCAGAGTTGGTCTGTTGATTTTTCGAGGAGTGGCGGCTTACCTTTGCCCTTTTGCCAGTCTTTATCAGTTGGGGAAGAACGGTAGCCTTTAACATCTAACTGGTATGCCTCTTCAATGGTTCGCCCGTCATCAAGCCGCGCAACCAGGGCGCTCAATCGTTTATCCCCTTGGGTTGAAACTTCATAGGTGGCTTGTCCGGCTTGTGGGTAGCGTGACCAGCTATATTTAGTATTATTGTTGTCAATATCCTTGCCAAGAAGTGCTTCAAAAAATCTTTCCGCATCCCTTGGCTGCCCGAATTTACTTACTAACTTGGAAAGGGTTCTTTCTGGAATAAGCTCAATCTGGGCTTTATAGATGGCATAGTTACTAATCCTCGATTTTTCGCTTTCTGAGACATCAAGGGTTAAGGGAACCCCCTGTTTTAAAAACCATCCCTCAGTTGGCTCGGTTTTGCGGCTATCCACCGCTAACAATAATGTATCTTTATCAAGCACCTTCCCGTCAATGTCCTCCCATTGATAAATCCCTCTTGAGAGGAGGGTAGGCAAAGATTTAGGCGGCGTAACAAGTGCCTTATTGGGCGTAATTACCTGCGGATACTCAACTGTACTTGCATCGATTTCAATTTTGGCTATTGATGGGGGATCTCGGTCTAATGTCGCTGTTAGTTGAGTTCCCTTTTGTAGCAATCCTTTACGCCTTAAAATTTGCTGTGACTGTTTGTCTGTAATACGTCCTAAAATTTCTCCGTCTAATTTAACTGCCGGCTCAACTTCTCCTCTAGGATTTTTCACAAAGTCAATTTCTAATGTTCTTGAGTCGTGCCCGAAGCTGGTCATGGCATGGTTATAATTTTTTAAAACTCCTATCCGAATTGTTGCCCCATCCGCTAACGTGGCGCTAACTCCCGCCCCTGGAGGAGTGCTTACCCATCCCTGCGCTTTCGTGCCTACGGGCAATTGGGGGGATTCCCCGGCGAAACGCCCCAATCTTTTCCCATCCACTAGGATTATTCGCTGGTTATGATTGGGGTCATCTGGATTAGCTTCAAACCCAATTTCTATAGGTAGTTTTTCTTGATTAAAAATGCGTCCTTGATGCTGGTTTGATGGCGATTTTATACCCGAAACTTCTAAAGACTTAAATTGAAGGCTGCTTAGTCTCGATTGGATTTCGGGGGCAAATATAGCAAACGCGGCACTCGCCTTTTTAAATGAATTTTCTTTATTAGTTCGTGCATTACACAAATCCCACATCGCCGCCGCGTAAGACACCTTTTCGGAGTCGGGAATTGAGAAACGAATTTGCTCTGCGTACTGCTTTAGTTCCTTAAAAGCGGCGCTGACTTGCTCAGGGGTTATACTGTGTAAGATCTCTACCGGCAAAGTGCCCAAGTCTGCATGAGAGCCTTTGTTTTTTTTGATTAAATCTTCGATAAAGTGACCATATTGTCGTTCTGAGTCGATCGATAAATACCCAATTCGTTTATACAAGGGCTTACCGTAATTATTTAATTGACCGGGAACTTGAGCTAATACCATATATTTTTCGGGATGTTTTTTATTATTATTTTCCCGAACCCAAATGGTCATTTTATCCAAACTGTATGTTTGGGGATGGTTGGAGCCGTTGAGCAGATCGATAACTTCGAGAATATTACCTTTGCGTGTATGAAGATTAATTTTTGGACCGAGTGATTTGGATAGCTCGGCTTTCAATTGATGGGCTTGGCTTTGGCGTTTATTATATTCGACTCGAACCCGATCAATAAATTTTTTTTGCGCTTCGCTGTAAGATATATCTTCAAATAGATTACGGAACTGATGGGCTGGCCGAGCTTCTAAGCTATTTTTACAGAATTGTTCGTTAACCGGGCCGACCAATAGGTCTATTGGAGAATAGGTGTTGCTATTCATGGGACGCTCACGATACACCTCTTCCGATTTGCGGTCTTCCAACCAACCGACAGTGCGATAATCCGTTAATTCTTTAATGGCTTTTAAAATTCCTTGGTCTGGTCGTAGGGCTGATTTGGGGCCGTCGACAGCCACTTGTAACTCATTACCTAAAAGCCCAACTATTTCATGAAGAAATTTCCTCAGCGTTGTTAGCTTTGCTTCACTTAAGTCGGAATTTGAGTTAAAGGAGGCGAGCGCGGAGCGCCACTTCGTGTTCGCTTCTATTTGCGGCTTTAATGTTTCTAACTCTGAAGGTAGAGAGTAATCCGTTGCGATCAATTCGTTAAAATGGGAGTTAACGGTTTTTAGGTATTTTTCTTGGTCGTTTAGGGGGAGCATCGTTGTCTCTATTTCTAAAGCTATAACCTTCATCACTTGATTGGCAATTAGTCCTATCTGGTTATCTTTAGCGGATAGAGCGATCTCCTCAAAGCTGCCTTGATAGGGAACTTTAGCTTTTTTTATAACATCCGCATAACGGTTGGAAGGAAGCTGTTTTTCTTTTACTTCTTCTGCTAAGATAGCTATCTGCGGATCTTGATTACTGAGGGCATAAGCTATGCGATCACCATCAAAGTCCCCCTGGAGATAATTAGCCGCCGCCACCGGATTCATCCAAGCAACGCCCTTGTAGGGCATCAATTCGGGGATATAGCGATTGGTGAGTGCTATAAAATTATTGGAGTTAAGAAATGGGGAACGAGTGACAATAACCTCTGCCCCATTTGGTAAATTGGGGTCACAGAACTCATTGTCCTTAAGTTCCAGGCTCGGTTGTAGAAGTGCGCCCTTGAATTTAATAAACCTACCGGTTGCAATTTCTTTATATTGATTTTGAAGATGTTTATTGAGCGCATCCACTATTTTAGGATGGTCGAGTAGTTGATAGTGTCCCTCAACATCGGCTTTGAGCAGGTTATAAACAATCTCGTCATTTTCTTCGGCTGCGGCTTTATCTAACATCGTATCGATTTCATCACTTGATAATTCCTCGCCGTCGAATTCTTCAGTAAAATTCGTCTGATTTTCGATTTGATAGCGATATCTGCGCTCAGTTACCTCTAAATAATCGTGGGCTAGTTTTATGGGATCTGAGACGATTTGAGTTAATTCTTTGAGTCTTTGTTCGGCTTGTTCGACAAAGGCAGCACAAGCCAAAGGATAATTGACCAAAACCTGCGGACCCAGACTGTGTTCGCCGTAATAGGCGTGTGTTTTCAGTCCCAGTCCTAAAGTAATTTCATACTCCCCCGGTTTGATGGCTTGGTTATCATCTCCCTTTCGCCCCTTAAATGCGCTCGTCGGTATAATTAGATCATAGCCATTGCCGATTTTCTTTAAATTAGCTGGCGCAAGCGTTCCCTTGGCAATACGGGCGGCGGGATTGTTGTCTTGGGCGCGTGAACCTAGCCTAAATTGAAATGGTGTGTAGGATTTTCCGTCTATAAGGGCGTGAAGCTTGTAATCGATTTTTCCAAAGCAGTCCCCTACTAACTTTTTAGCCGCTTCTTTACCGAGTCCGATAGTGTTGTCTCCGGTTTGATCGTCGATGATTAAAATTTTTGCCCCTTTAACTTCATGAAAATTCTGACAACCTGTGAAGGGAATTGAGCCATAGGCTGCCCCATCGGAGTCAACGGGGTAAATTTCGTTTCTCACCTGCCTATCAGCAAAGTAAAATTTATCTCCATTGGCGAATTCGAGGGTTTTACCCTCAAAAGAACGCAATTGCTCTGGTTTCGTTTTATTATAAATCCTACCGAGGCTAAAGTTGACCCCCTCAAATAAATAGCCGGCTACTGAATTTTTAATGGTGATGGGCTTCGTGTCTAAATCTTGTTGGGTTAAAGTGTCGAAAAAAGGAACTTCTAATTCTGATTGGAACTTTTGTACTTGCGCTATCATGGTTTTATCGTGCGGATAAGGTAAAAAAGATGAAGCAAAATTTGCCAGAAGATGTATTAGAATCTATGCGCTACGGACTCTCCGACGAGGAAGCGATTTCAGAAGGGTTAGTTGATCCGATCGACCTCTATCAACCTAAGCTTGAGCGTGAACCCGACCCAGTGATTACCAGACCCGAATGGGGTGGGCTTGATCAAGATGAGTGGGAAGCTAACATGGCCACAGAGGATCAAATTGTTTATATTGATTTGGATGAAGTAATAGAGTTATATCAAGCAGAGCAGGCCAAGAAGGCTAAGAAATAAACAGCCTTCTGCTAGAGGTTAGTTAGTTTGTGGAGATTATCCAATGTTAGCAATCCCGTTTCTGCTTGGCAACTGTTGAATAATCTTTACAAAATTGGTTTGCCCTTTTGCTCAACAATATTAATTTCAAGAAAGTTAAGATTAAAAAAAATTTAATACTACTTAAGGGAAAAAAACGTATTTTTCTTTCGTTAATATTTTGGAAAATTCAGCCCGTCTTTAGTCTTTGAGAGCGAAAATCGAGCAGCGATAAGCTTTTAGGATTTATATTTCAGGAATACTCAGTCTTAGAAAAGTAAACTTTAGAAAAGATAGTTAAATACTATAACTGAAATATGAACAATGTTATCAAAAAATTTTATTACGAGAAGATAATAAATTTCTCAAAAAAATGAGCAAAAAATATAATCGTAAGGTTTAATTTAGAAATTTAAACACTGATGAATTAGTGGAAAATGCCAAGATTGTAAGAGAAGCTTCTGAAAAGGAATGCAAAAAATATAAATGATTTTGCGCTCTCTTTGTTAGAGTCTGAGCGAAAATCAACACACGGTGACGTTAAAGTTTCTTCAGATATTTTATTAGCCAGAGTTAAATAATCTTCCCAATTAAAAGCCATTAATAATTATACCTAATCAAGATTTTGCTCCGAATTTTTGCCTTATATTTTCCCAACCATTCATCATACACTTTTTCGATAATAATTTTATTCTACTCTAAAGTAAATTAATCGAACTCATATTTCTACAACGGCTTGGGGTGCTAAAAGAGATCTCCGCACCGAGAATTAAGCAGGAAGTTGCTCTGCCTGCTAGTTGTCCCAACCCAAGTAAGCTTGCACTATATACTCTTGCGCTTGTTCATGAGTCTCAAAAGCAGACGGGCTACTGGAATCGCCAAAGCACCCATTGCGATAAAATGGCGTTGCCAACCAGCAGTCATCATCAAAGGAACGGCAGAATGCCCCCAAACACTGGCGACCATACCAGACGTGATAGAGTCCGTAGTCATTTTCGGACTTGTCGAGTTGAATCTCTCTGTCGCAGTAAGCCGTGTTTTGGGCGTTGTAAGCTTTTTCAATCGAGTTTTCCAGTTCAAGAATATCAAAGTCTTCGTATTGGGTTAGTCTAGTCATGCCGCTACCTCCACAGAAACGTACTTAACTAACTCAAAACGCCACTGAGGATGAAAACTAACGGTTTGAGTTTCAATGGTGTTGACCGATAGGTCATAAACTTTGAACGTCATACCAGCACGAGTATATATAGGCTCGGTGGCAACTTGCCATAAATCGCCTGTAAAATGACGTATTACGTCGCCAACGGTTAACTCGTCAGCATGAAGAGTAGTGACAGCCTCGGTATTTTGTGTCATTATGGTAATTAATTAGATATTTGTAGTTGGAAAGGCGGTTAGCTTTAATAAGCAATCGTCTTTCCTTGTCCCTTAATTTAACACCTTTACAGGTAGCTGTCAATATGTATAGACAAATACCTGTGAATAGTGCTATATTGATATTGTTCTAGGCAAGTAGTTAAATAAGGAGTGTTGTAGAGTGCTACTGCCAATAATGACAAAAGATTTACGTTTTATC
The DNA here is from genome assembly GCF_000147335.1 of Gloeothece verrucosa PCC 7822. NCBI lineage: Bacteria > Bacillati > Cyanobacteriota > Cyanophyceae > Chroococcales > Aphanothecaceae > Gloeothece > Gloeothece verrucosa. The sequence continues at coordinate 226,513 of NC_014534.1, read as the reverse complement.
TGTAATTTAAAACAAATATTGGAGGAAAAAAACTTAAATCAATCCGAGTTACATAGAAAAAGTGGTGTTTCCATGACTACAATCCGTAATTTAACAAGTGGTGCTATTTTAGAGCGAATTGATAGGGGAAGTACCGCCAAATTGCTTGAAGCTTTAGATTGTAGCTTTGACCAATTGTATAAAATTGAATGGCTTGAAATTGAAGATTAATTTTTAATTAATTAATCTCTATCAATTTTGGTGACTAGATTTAAGCATTTGTTAAGCTTTTTCAAAAAATCGAACTATTTCAGTTGCGATATAAATAATTTACTTGTTCTGCGAGACTGTACAAAATAGTGATTAAATAACCGAACTTTAATTACTTTATATCTCGCAGTTTCTGCCCCAAAAATGACTTCTTAGCCAACTAACAAAAAATGGCTGGTACCCCAGGGCTAAGAAATTTTAAGCATCATCCTTGAGATACAACCCGAGCTACATATATACCCTGCTCTTCATTTTCGCTCAAGATTTTATCTATAGGGGGAATCTTAAGTTTTGCACCTAAAAAAATATGAGGCTAGTTTACGCGCAAATTGAGGTTGTCACCAAAGTGTAACGTGAGTACCTTCACCTTTAATAAGATAGGAGCATAACACTTACTATGGAATTTTCTCAACAGTTAGCTATAACTTTAATCGAATCAAAGGACGAATTTCCCGTTGATTTTGAGGAAGCTTGGAACTGGATCGGTTACAGCACTAAGCAAAAAGCAAAAAACAAGTTACTCAATAATTTTGAACCAGAAATTGACTACCAAGTTTTGCTTAACCAAACGGTTAAGCAATCAGGGCGAGGTGGCTATAACCGAGAACAGATAAGACTTACAGTCGATTGCTTAAAATCCTTGGGGATGATGGCAGGAACCCAAAAAGGTAAAGAAATCCGTCGTTATTTCCTTGAGTGTGAACGGATTGCCAAACAGGCCATCGAAATTATTCCCGCCCAAGCGCAAGAAATAGAAAAGCTTAAACTAGAGGTCGAACTGGCTAAAACACAAGAGCGACTACTCATAACCACTCAGGCTATTGCTACTTTACACGGAACTGAAATGGTCGCTTTAATCCTGGGCAAACCCGAAGCGATCGTTACTAAGACAGAGAAGGCCGAAACGTTAGTTACTGTAGATCAGTTTGGCCGGGCAATTGAGAAGTACGATGGCATCGGCATCAGCTACTTAGCCCGTCGATACGGCTTTGGTAAGAACACAAAAGCTTGTCATCACTGGCTTTCAACCATTGGCGTTAGCGAGGAGCAATGGTTGACCGAGCCAGCTTTAGTTAAAGCCAAGAAACTACCGCGAGATCTTCTTCCTTGGCTCGATAAGCAGTATGCCAATAAGAAAGGAACGAGACAAACGCTTTTAGGAGAATGAAATCACAAAACCCAAACTTTTTTAGAAAATAGAGGGATTGACGCTAAAATACAATGTTCTGAGAAAGTTTCCTTAACCCAACCCTAAATATAAACCGTTTAAAATACAGCAAGACAAAAAATTTCTCATTCTCAACGGTTGTGGCTTTATCTAGCATCGCGGCCAGTGAATTTTTAATAGTGAGCGGTTTCCTGTCTAGATTTTTTTAGGTTAAGGTATCGAAAAAAGGAACTCTTAATTCAGTTTGGCTCTTTTGTCCTTACGCTATCATGGTTTTATCGTGCCAGTAAAGGAAAAAAAGATGAAGCAGAATTAATTCAATTAGCTAAAACATTAGCCCGTCTGAAAGGGGTAATTGTATTTTCCAGCAATATACATTTTGAGACAACATTTGGCTGATTAATCCCTGATATTGATTTAATCTGTCTTCTACAGCCAACAATAAAGCGAGGCTTTTGTAATCATAAATACAGTCAGTGATAATAAAAATTATGTAATTCTCCTTTTCCGCTTTATCAAGAATTGTTATTGAAAAATTTTTTCGGTTTTGAATAACTCGCCCGGCTTTAAAAATTTCGTCTAGAATTACATAAATACTGACTAAAAAATTCATCGGATCATAAATTTTAAACCCAGTTAAAGAAACTTGGATTTTCAGTATTGATTTTAAATCTAGCTGATAACACTCATAAAAAACTGAAGCTGAATTATTAATCAATCGTTCTAATAATTCAGCGATAGAAAGAGAATACTGCCCTAGCTCTAAAAAATCATTTTGAAGTAACCCTTCCAAATGGGGAATCGACATTCCTAAATTAAATCTAATTTTATCTAATTGTTCTTTTTGTTGTTGAGTTATGAACAATAACTTAGCTGACTGGCTAATGGCTTTTTGTTTTAATTCTGGATCAGGTAGCCTAAAAAAGATTTTGCTTATATTTTCTTCAAGATTTTTGAGGCTACTAAAGGAATTTTGCAAATAACAAAAAGGAGTAACTAAATTTTGAGCTAAATCATTTCCCAATATAGCCAATATTCGGTAAGCTCTCTGTTTATCTAATTGGTTTTCCAATCTTTGATTCAACGCGATAATTTGCCAGTAACTGTCTAGCGCCAAGGTACTTGCTCCGCTTAAAAGAATTGCCAAGACCGCAGGAACTACTGAAATCCAATGACCTTGTAAAAAGGTGGCAAAACCAACTATAAACAGCAAAATAGTAGCTCCTAAAAGATAACTTGATATTTGAATTAATTTCTCTGCACCAAAGCGAAGAACACAAATTACTCCTGCCAATCCCCATAGACAAATCCAAGCTGAAATCCAAGGTTCTGTCCATACTGTTATTGAAGGATTATTATCAAAAACGGTACTGAGAATTTGGCTGGATACCTGTGCCTGGATCTCAATACCATGCAGTCGTCGAGGGGAACCGCTTTCGCTTGTTCGACTTAGAGGTGTTAAAAACTGATCTTTCAAACTAGGAGCGTAAGCACCCACGAAAACAAGGCGATCACGGAAATTTTGTTCTGCAACTTTTCCCTCTATCACATCAGTTATAGAAACGACTTTAAACTTGGCTTTACGCCAGTTGACTAAAATTTGGTAGCCAGCATCGTCAGCTTTAGTATAAGGACCTGAATAATTATTAAAAACATAAAAAGTTTTATCCTGAATTCTTAAATTTTCTCCTTGCTCATCTAATTTTATTAGTATTCCTTTTTGCTTCAAATAAAATTCTGCCAAAGCCCAGGCTAATGATTTTACGTAGGGAGGGTTTGTTACAGGCCACAAATAAGCCAGTCTTTGAAACCCATCAGAGTCAATGCTTGCCTCGCTTCCGGTTTGTTGAGTTTGTGGAATAGGAGGAGGCTTAATCTTATCAAAATCCGGGTCATCTTTTATTCCCAAAAATTTGCCAATAGAAAATAAATTTGCATTTTCTTTAAATAAATTAATAAAATCTTCATGCCCTGGGGGGATTGGATAAGTTTTAAATATATCAATACCTTGTTTAGATAATTCAAATAATTCTTGATAACTTGGAGCTACTGGATGATCTCGGTAAATGTCTAAACCTATAGCTACTGGTTTGCCTGATTCAATTTTTTTAATTAATTTTGTCAGATACAGATCAGAAAGCCGGTTAGCTTGTAGTTTGTCGATATCTTTTTCAGTTACACCCACTAATATAATGCGTTCATCCACCTTTTCAATGGGCTTTAGATTAAAGTAAAAATCGATTAGATGTAATTCCCATCCCTGGAAAATTCCCAACATTCTTAAACCAATAATTACCAAGCTTAGTCCTAGGCCGATTAAAATACTTAAATTAGCTTTAGTTAATTTGAAGGGCTTCAAATTTCTCATCTTTAGTTATTTTTTCCACTAATTGATCAAAAGAGGTAATTTCCTCAACTCGGTTCACCCAAACATCAAGTGTTGTTCCATAAGCGGCTTTACCTTCACATAAAATTGCCGCCGATAACTCATACTGTTGTTGTTGTTTCAAACTAGGAAGCTGTATTAACAAATATTTATTTCCTTGAACCACTAATTTTTTTTCATAAATTAATAAACGTTCAAATTTCCCCCTCACTTCAGTAAGTGTGATGACAAAATTTTCGGGGTTATCTGAAATTATTTGGTACACTACTATAGGGTTTTCTTTTCCAGTATTTAAAAAATAGGTGCTTTCTCCTTCTGCTCCTAAAATAGCAAGCTTTCCCACAATATACGGACAACCTCGCATTCCCTGCCCCCACTTTTTCCCACTTTCGAGCGTCTGTTGTGATTGCGTATTTCTTCTTTGGCTTCTATTGCGCTGCTCTCGGTTAGGAGGATTAACTGGACAAAGAGGTAATTCCCAACTCATCAACAAAAATCCGATAAAAATCGCCCAAAAAAAATTTCCCAAAAATCTTAACCTCAACAATTTCATCTAAAAAACTTATGCCAAAAGTAATTATTCGGGTTATTATATCATTCTTATTTCTCGCTTGTTTTCCGCTAAAAGGAATAGCTCAAGCTTATTGGCAGAAAGGGCAAGAGTCTTATGAACGCGGTAATCTCATTCAAGCTATTGAATTCTGGCAACAAGAAATTGATAGCGGTTCTTCTATGACAGGGGCTGCCTTACTTATAGGAGTTACGCATTGACAGAAAAATAAACTTATGCGGCTAAAGTATTTTTTTCTTCTAAGCGCTTAAGAATAAACTCTCTAGCAACTTTAAGATAAAGCTCTCGTTGAACTTCATACCAAGTAAAGATTGTTTCTTGAATCCTCATTAATTCTAGTTGGCAAAAAGCTCTTAAAGAACAGAAAATATGAGTAGCTATAGATTGGGAAGTTCTGACTAAAAATTTATTTAAGCCGCATAATTGTTTTAAAGCTCTATGATAACATTCAATTCCCCAATGAATTGAACATAAATAGCGCAATTGATTTCTTGTTAAAAGTTTATTATCTGACTCTGACTCTTCAGTTTGATAGATTAAGTAATACCGAGGCTTTTCGTTTTTGAAAACCCTTTGAAATACTTTTACCCAACCAAATTCTTTTAAATAAACTTTAAGTCCATCTTCTGGAATCTCTAACTGCTCTACTTTACAGAATTTGCCACCCAAAACTTTTACTTGTCTATTTTTAGCTATTCCTACTAAAAAATCTAGTTTCTTGTCTTTAAAAAACTTTAAATTATTTTTAGAAGAATACCAACTATCTGTCGTGATTGTTTTAGGCACAATTCCCCACTCAAGCACTTCTTCTATCATTTCTTTTAAATATTCATTTTTCGTTTTTCCCTCCTCTTTATCATAAAGACGATAATTAATTGGAACTGAATTTCCATTTAAATCCGTATAATATACAGTAATTAAATTAATACCTTTAATTACTTTTTTATGTTTGCCTGACCAATAATAGCCTATTAATTTACATGACGATGGATTACTGTACAGCTTTTCAATAATTGTATCATCAGCACTTAATGTTCCTCCTGTTAAATTAATAAATTTTTTGACTTCATCAAATAAATCTTTGGGTTCATAATTTTCTCTAAGTAAAAAACGATTAGCACTGTCATGAGATATATCCATAATTTGCCCTAAACGAGAACAACCGCTCCATTTAGGCTCGGCAATTAAATAATTCGTGTAAATATCTAGGTCACATTTGGCCGTGCTTGGCTTAGTTTGCTGTCTTATGGGGTTTCTCCAGTGAGCGCTAGGGGAAAAGTAATATTACCCATAACTGTGTCATTCTGTCAATGCGTATCTCCTAGCAGGAACGGTATAGGCAAAAAGAAGAAGCCACTATTATAGATCTATAACACTACCGAATTTTTTAGTGATCCACAGATTTAACCCACTACCGATAAATTATAAAAAAGAGGCATTAGCTTTTCCGATTTAACAGTTAACAGAGCATACGTTTGTCCCTTATCATCAGAAAACTCAACTTCAAATGCTTCTCCATCTTTATATTTTTCCACAACCGTTCCTACTTGTCCCCGACGTAAGATAATTTCTTGTTCCGTCATGAATCGTTGAGTTTTTGTATCTTCAACCAGGGCAACTGTATCATGTAGTTGAATTTGAACCATCTTCATCATTCTCCTTAATCGATTGGATAAACCGTTATCAGCCTTGGATAAACTTCACCAATGCGAATAATCCAACAACTTCTAATTATAGATGTTCCTACCTCCGTTGTTAAATTAAAATCAATCACGTATTTATTCCCATACTCGCTGGTTGTTTGGTACATTAATTCTTTATTTATTGCTGCTTGGAGCAGAGCCGTAAGAAGAATTTCTTGATTTTCTAAAACGATTCCCAATTGGTCCCTAAAAAGACGAGCTTTATGTTTTCCCTCTTTATGCTCAAAGTTCAAAGAATAAGTTGTTAGCTTATCGATTATTTGTTGCCGGTCAACTAGATTCCCATAAGGTAGCTTCATCGAATTAAAAAACGATTGTTCTATGTATAATATTAACAATAAAAATTAAAGTTTTACTCAATGAGTTTTAGATTAGGCTCTATCTAGTTGCTGCGGGCAAATGGCTAAACAATTTGATGGCGTACTACGCCCCTCATTAAGTATTGGTCTCTTAGTATTCCCAACTTCTTTGATTAATTTACATTACCCTGATATTCATTGCTTAAAAGCGCTCTCATGATGATTATTGGCTAAAACGGCTTCTGTATTTAGAATAATTCAAATCTTGAATTTGATGATCGATTTTACGTGATTGGCGACGCGCCACACGATGTTCGCTGCACAATGGCAATAGAAGCTTTGACAATAGCTATTGCCTCAAAGCGTTATTGGGTGGCAGAGTTAATCAGTGCGGGAGTTGGTTGGTAAGGTAAACTTTTCCTCCTCCTGCCCATAAAGAGCGAAAAATCGGACTAAAAACTGGGCAAATTCCTGTTTTATTCCGATTCGAGGATATTTTAGCGGGTTGCCAGGGGAAGTTGATAGCTTACCCCTTGGCACAACTACCCTGGTTACACTAGCCTAGATGTCAGAGATTGCCTAGCTACTTTCATGGCCATCTCAAACGAGGGATAAAGTTCTTGAGTACCTTCGACTGACCCATCTTCTCTTAAAACCCTAAATTGATAACCAAGTGCCGGTGTGTAGAACACCATTAGCACTTGTCGCTCAAAACCTAATACTTCACAAATTTTGAACCCAGAAGTTGTCATCAATATCTGTCTCATCGCTCGATACTATTATTATTCCCGATTTATGACGCACAATTCGAATAGGTCTTCCCTACTCGGATAGTAGTGATTCCCGTGCGCGAACGCGCAGCGCCACGAAGGGATCGCCGCTTCTAGGTAAACGACCCAGCACTTGGTCATATTTTGGCTCAAGCTATAGAGCTTGCCATTTTCTGTTTAAATTTTTTCAATCCGGCTCTAGATATGGCGATCAGTCCGTTGGTACTCCCCATGACGACTGGACGCATTGGCGCACCTAATCCTATGGCCGCTACACACATTGACCCATTGGTAATATACATTGAGGCCCACTTTTCGCAATCATGCTTTAATTGATAACTGCTGAGGGTAGGAGTTTTAATAATTCCGCATTGCTCGATAAATTCCTTACAGTACAAAATTCTTGCCATTGTTAGCGGCAGTTCTAGATCAAACAATTCGCCCCGAAATTTCCAGTTTTCTAGACCGTCATGGTTAATGTTGGGAAATTCTTTGAGAGCTTTTTTTAAAGCTCCTTCTACCCATTTTTTTTCAGAAGCCGTCAATTCAATCAGCCAATCCACATAAGTATTGCCCACTGGTGTTACCTTCATAATCGTTACTCCCATCCGAAGAAATCGAGTTCCTCTGTTCTAATTTTAAACTCACATCTTGCACCTGAGCAGACAAAGTTCAAAACCTTGCTTTTCTAACCAAGGAATAAGTAACTCTAATTCTTTTAAAAGAGATAGACAAAAAATATGAGGAAGCAATAAAATTAAAGCCTGTTTTGCATAGTAAGACCAGTGTAAATCTTCCGACTTGCTTAAATGTAAATAAATCCAATAAGCTAAGAAATAAGAAATCAAAGAAAGAATAATCCAACGATAAACACCCAACAAGGTCTTTTGTCCAAAACGAGCGATGCTAAACTGATACTTAACGGTCTTAAAAAATCCCTCAATCTGCCACCGTCGTTTACCCCATCGAGTAATTGTTTTCCCTTTCATTGGTTTAGTAGAAATCACAAACCGTTTAATTCGTTTCCCATCTCTCTTTAACCAAACCCATGAGACAAAAACGGGAAAATCTAACTTGTTTAAATAGACTTGTTGCCCCTTAGTTTTTCAATCAGAGACTTTTCTTCCATCTTGTAAAGTCCGAGTTTTACTGATGCCCATAATGGCATAAGATTTACCCATAAGCGTGCGAATCTGAGAAAGTAAATCTACTGTCCCAAAAGCGGTATCACCTAACACATAAATCTCAAAATTCTCGATTAATATAGAAGGAAGGTTTTTCAATAACTTAGAAGCCAACTTAGAGGGAGAAAGAGTCCCTTTACCTCGATAAACTCGGAAAGTCCAAGGAATTCGCCAATTACCCCAGACTAGATAGAGGACAACTAGATGCAGCCCTCGTTTATGATTATAGACCCGAATTAAGTCTTTAAAATTAGAAAACTTCCCAACTTTTTCAAGGGTTGTTAAGTCAACAATCACCTGTTAAATGGGTTTGCGCCCTTGACCTCTTTGAGTAAGTATCAATTGAAGAATAGAGGAACGACAACGGCGAATCAAAGAACGAGTTGGCCAGTTATAGTGGTTAAGAAAACGACTGATAGCACTCTCTGACTTGGTGGTACAATGATGGGGAACTTTGCTTTGACTTTCGAGAAATAAAGCGATGAGAGATTCAAAAGTCTCTTGTTGATAGATAGTGGGCATCAATTGAGATAGAGAAGAGATAAGTTCTTCAGTTTGAGGTAAAGTAGAAGTCATCGGTTAGTTCTCTAAGTAAAACAGAGAACTATTTTATCTTGATTGTTTATTTGTGTAAATCCAAGATGAACAAGAAAAATATACGATTAGATGTTTCAGATAGAGCCGAGCGCATTCAATCAGCTATTTCTGAACTGAAACAACAAATATCAGCCATTAAGAACTCAGGTCAAGTCGCTCCCACAGATTGCTATGTGGCTCGTTATCAAGCCAGAGGTCAGAAATATCGTTATTGGTACTATCAACTCAAAGCTAGTCAACCGATTTTTCCTAAAAGTACCAAAAAGTCAGAATTATCTCGATTTAAGCATTTAGGTGTTTCTGGGAGTCAAGGTCACATTGATGGAGTTATGGCAGTGGTTAGACGAGGACAAATTGAAGAATTAACTAAGGCGATTTCTAGTTTGGAAGAAAGTTTATTAGACTTGTTTTCCGATGAAGAAAAAGTAGGAAATCGAGTTGAGTGAGAGGGAGACACTTTTAATTTTTTTTAAATTTAGATATCTGTTCTCGCCTTTAAATAGAGAACACGCTCAACCCCTTATCCTTCCTACACTTGCTGCTTATCGTTTTCTCATCAAATTTTCTTGGTGCAAGATGTGAGTTAAAGGTCTTTTGTGACGACTCAACCCATTTTTTTCGAGTTTCCTTTTTCAGACTTTTAACTAAACCTCTTGAAATTACTATTATTTTTTCACCCACATTCCTCTACTATTGTATTAAGCCAAAATCAACACGATAGAGGAGGCTCATCAGGGCAAACGCATCTAATTTTTTAAATACCCTCGGCATAAGGAGTTAAGGGATTGATCAACATTTGTACTAAAAATCTACGATCTTGACTGGCTCACGGATCTGAAATTTAGATGCGTTTGCCCTGGACCTCCTTTGGAGTCGAACGGAGTCCACATGAAAATCCTCGTTTAGAATCGCTGTTCTTAAGTTTCTGAGGCTTTGACAGCGATTCGTCGATCTAAGAGGATTTACATTCGTTCTCGCGCTACACATAAATTTACTAATGTGAATTATTTAAGTTTACTACAATTGGGCTATTACGCGACAGTACCATTAGATCTCAAACGCTATATAACTGGGTGCTAGGGAAGTTATGGGCACTGGTTGTCGCGTTGTTTGTAGAGAAACGGGGCGGCTATTTTTGAGAATTCTTTTAGGCTGTTCCTAGGAAGTGGGATGGGTATTTACTGGAGTTTAGACTAGATCTCAATGCGAAACTTAAACCAGAACCAATGTACCATGACCAATGGACAGCCAAAAATCAAACTGTACAGTTCAGTATGATTGGGGAGACGATTAAATTTTGAGGCTAGACGGCAGTGCGGAACTCGTTCGGTCCCCCAATCTTTGCGGCTCCCTAAACGCGCTACCTCACTTAGGCGCGGTATGAATGTTTACATTTATTCATTAAAAAAAAAGTATAAAAAGGGAGAAAATTTAAAAAGTAAAACATTGAAGTTCCTCCCTAATAAGACATGAAAGAATTACAAGCTTTGAAACTCCGATTAGCAAGGCGGATTGGCAAATAAAACAAGTAGCAAAAACTTGTAATCAGAAATTTGCACGTATTATTAGATAGTGAATACGGCAATAGCTATTGGCTCAATCAAACGGCAAATAAAAATACTCTAAAAACGGCACGTAATTGTTCATTATAAAGAGATTATCGCCGGTTTTGACACTTTTTTATCTAGTACAAAACTCCTTTTATCCTTTTATACTACACAGAATTTTACACCCTTTTAATCCTTAAATATTACCTAAATATATTCAGGATAATGGTAAATTTTTGTACGGTACAGTCAAAGCTTATTGAATTAAAAAAAACAGATTAAAATAAGTTAATAGCGACCTCAATTTTAAAGGATTGGGCTAATAGTCTGGTTACTGATAAAGCCATCAAGATTTTGTCTAAAAAACTTCTAGTTTCTGAGCGAGAGCCATGATGAATTCAATCTTAGAATCAATTTATTTAGGGTTGAAAGTTATAGCGGTTTTCTTGTGGGTTGCAAGTTCGATAGGGATCGGCTTATTAGCTGCCGAAGATACCCAAGAATCTAATGGCGATCCGAGCTACTGGCTTATATTTTTTAGTTGGCTATTAGGGCCGACTTCGATCTTTTGGGCTTTAAATTTCATTTATTTAAGGTTAATTGATCGCCTGTAATAAGCTGCTACGCAGCTATATTGTATAATATTTAGATAAGACTAATAAGCGATCACCCTCAAGATATGCCGGCTAAAAATCACCTTTCTCCAGAGCAAAAAGAAAAACTGCTTAAAACTTTAAAAGAAAGTGAAAATCCTTATACAAGAGAAAGGATTTTGATATTATTATTAATGAATGATGGAAAAACATATCTAGAAATTAGTAAATTTTTGGGAATAGCATATCCAACAGTAGCTTATTGGGCAGTTCATGGAGACCCAGATAATTTAGACAGTTTAAAAGATGGGAGAGCCGAAGGGAATTTTCGGAAAGCTACTAAGATATATGAAGAATTATTATTAAAAGTAGTTGAAAAAGAGCCTTGGGAATATGGGTACGAATTTGGTCGATGGACAGCGCGTCGATTAGCAGAACATCTTGAGAAAGAGACAGGGTTAAAACTGAGTGGCTCACAAGTGAGTCGAATTTTTCAAAAAAAAAATTACGTTTATATTTGGGCAAAATACAGCCTAGAGGATAAACAAAATCCTGAAAAAAGAAAAGCCTTTAAAGAAAAATTAAGAGAATATATAACAATAGCAAAAACGTCACCTGAGAAGCTTCAGTTATGGTTTTGGGATGAGAGCGGTTTTAGTTTACGAGTAATAAGAAGAAAAGGTTGGGGAAAAAAAGGAACTCGTAAAAAAGTAACTGGACAAAGAAGTAGAGGACGAGTAAATGTAATGGGTGGATTACGTTATACAGACAAAAAAAGAGTTAACTACTTTATTAAGAAAGGCAATGCTGATACTTTTTATGAATCTTTAAAAATGCTGAATGAATTGATTAAGCAAGAATGGGTCGAGCAAGGAAATAAAGTTGAAGAGTTCGAGAAACGAGGGCAGAAAATATTAATTATTTTAGATAATGCTTCTTTTCATAAAAGAAAAGATATTTTAGGTAAAATAGAAGCTGAATTACCTAATATTAGACTAGAATTCCTGCCGGCTTATAGCCCAGATTATAATTTAATTGAATTGGTTTGGCATTCAGCCAAAGAATATATTGCTCACAAAACTTTTGAATCTGTTGAGCAGTTAGAAAACTTATTAAATAAATTATTAAATGAGGGAGAATTAATTATTAAGTGGGAACGTAAATTAAAAAATAAAGGCAATGCTATTTATTAAATTTAGCTGCGTAGCAGCTTATCTTAACTGTCAAACGAAAACAGCTAAAAAACGCCGCGATTGTAGTACGAATTCCTTTTATCTTTTTTATACTACAAACGATTTTACTGGCTTTTAATCCCACAATCCCCGCTAAATACAATCGGGGGTTGTAGTATCAAATCGTTTTTACGCGCTCTCTGCGAACGCGCAGCACTCCCGCCCTTGTTCGCCCTTGACTCCACTCGTTGGTGGTTGTATTATGGAGCTATACGACCACCAAGTGCGACCTGTTACACCGAAATCTAATGACGGATGGTGTGGTTATTATTAACCAATTTTGTTTATCTTAGAGGTTGAATTCCTCTCCTCCAAACCACAGGAGTGAATGCGTAGCCCACATTTTCAGGATACTGGTTAACCTGGACTTGCGGTGCATGGGTTAAATGGGGGTAACGTGAAGTTACTAACGAATCCCTTAAGAGCGGAGTTACTCATGGCTAACGTACAGTTAACTAACTAAACCTCGTCGATACGTGACTGCGAAGGAAAGTAACTGGAAAGTCCTATACAAAACAATAGGTTCCTTAGAGCGGTGGTGGTCACAACAGATTTTATAACTGAGCAACTGAGCCACTGATATCGGATACACCTAGCAGGTAAAATAAGGGAGGGTGGTCTGTATTCTTCGTTGGTGGAGAATATGTCGTGGAGTTGATACCCCCCGGCGTAGTGTTAGAGCCTAAAAGTAACGGGAAAAGATAGCAAGAAACAGGGAAAACCTTAATTTTCTATCTTGTATAATTTCAAAGACAATTAAATAGTGCGATGTAGGTGGTACATGGTACATAAATTTTACAAGATAAGGTTAACCAGCCGTATGAAATTAAGGAGAACGATATCCTAAAAAGCCAATGCCTCAACCTGAATTGACAGGTGTAGGAGAAAGTCCGAGGATATGCCCACGTAGGATAAGTACCGTGTAGGTCACGACTGAGTAGTCCTATAATGCCTAATACTCAAGTAGAAACCTAAGACACTACGCAAGAGTGGGATATAGGGAAACAAAAGCGTTACACAGACCAAGGCTTTGATAAAGGGCAACCCTAAAAAGCTACTGATGCCGCAAGGCGTAAAGGGCACGGACTAGGAGCCGAGTGAGGTGGAAACTCTCACGCTCGGTTCTGAACTAGAGGTGAAGAAAGGTGACTTTCTCATCGACTATAAGCAACTAGCCATGAACGCCCAGATACTAGAACAACAAATAGACAGAATTGAACGCTCAGGCGTTGTTGCTCCTCCCAACACCTGGATAAGCAGCTACGTCGTAACGAAAAAAAGCGGTAAATCCTACAGATACTACCGCCTCATGACGAATAAGCGGGATAAAGAAGGGAAATTGAAGAAGAAGATGCTCAAATACCTTGGAGCCGAGGATAGCAAAGCCACTCTGAAGATGGTGGCCGCCATTAAGCGACGCAACCGCATACAGGCTCTACAACGCCAACTGAAGCGGTTGATGGAGCAAGAGCAGCCTCAACTGAAGCGACGTAACAGAGGAAGTTCTGGGGTTAATACTCCACTAACCTGTTTTGACAGGATGTTATTGGTTCAGTTACAGCAGCAATTAACTGAGTTGATCGGGAGGTTTGAGCAACTGGAGCGAAAACTGAAAAAAACGCAAAATCCTTCTGCCTGAATCTTCAAAAAGTTAGCGGCTTGTGATAACATAAAATTTGCCTACAAATTTTTTCTTGAGTTAAAAGGATTGTTACCAGCCTAGTTCTCGGCTTTTAACTATTCCTTTAAGCACTATTGATTTTAATAATCAGTTCGTCAAAGATGCTTTAACTACTGTTCATTGTTCAGATTTATCGATTGGGAGTTAATAGCACCTTTGGACAATCTATGCTCTCCAAACGTAAAATTCTTTTTTCAAGTTAATTACTACTTTTTATCCTCTTCCGCCTTTTACACAAAATTGGCGTGGAGTTTCTTTCTTTATTGAATCCAATTTTCAACAGGCCAGGTCTTGAGTCACTCCGAACCTTGGAGGGAAGGGCTTTCACCTTCATCAAACTAACAGTTCAGGGGTTCTAGGATACTGTCCTGTCTAGCTTATGGATTAGCGTCGAAACGAATCCCACTTAAGATATATGTGACTAAAGGATAGCTATTTTAAAGTTCAACATCAGCTATCTTAAATATTTGTTTAATGTGTTGTGCTTGATGCAATTTATTCTGCCCTGTATATAAAATATTTGCTTGGCGATAAGCTGCCAATAATTGACGAAAATATTGAATTTGTCCATCTGGAGTTTTAATATTTAATAAAACCCAGCCCAAATTATGATAAGCTTCAGCATAGTCTGATTTTAATTGAACAGCTTGTTCTAAATAAGTTTTTGCCTCTTGCCACCGTCCAATTTTTCCCAATAAAGTTCCTAGACGAAAAGCAACAAATGGATTAGGAGGAAAGTTTTGAGAGTAGATTAAGTAAGCTTTTATTGCTCCTTCAAGATCATTTAAAAGTTCTTGAGTGACTCCATAGTTAAATAATACCCAACTGTGAGTATTAAATTGATAGTTTATCTGTTGAAAGCAAGAGAGAGCATTATTCCATAATCTTCCCACTGCTTGTTTCCATCCTTTATATCCCCAAGCAAAACTACTATCAGGAACTTGGGTGATAAATTCTTCTATTCGTCTTTCTACAGTTGTTTGTTGTTGACTAACTTTATCTAACGAGATAAGAAGATAAGGATAAACCCAACGTTTAATGTCCTTATTATTTTGGGAAGTTTTCTGATTAGCTTGAAAAACGGCCTGGGTAGCACTCTGCATAGTTTTTTTAGGTTGCTGCTGATGAAAATGAATCCAAGCTTTTATTCCCAAAGCAAAAGGGGAGGTATGGTCAATTTGAATTGCTTGATTTATCGCGATTTCTGCTTGTTGCCAGTTACCAATTTTACCTAATGCCCAAGCTAAATTAGCTTGTATCCAGATTTCATGAGGAGATAAATTAGAAGCTTGCTGTAAAATTTTAACAGCTTCTGTCCAACGAGAGTTACGACAATAGATTAATCCTAAAACACCATATCCTCTTCCATCATTGGATTTTAATTGGATGGCTTTTTGAGCCGCTATTTCTGCTTGAGAATCATTATAATGTATTTGAACAATAGCTAATTCAACAGCAGCATCTCCATTATTTGGTTCACTGCTTAAGCATTTTTCATAGATTTTAATTGCTTCTGTTAAATTTCCTTGTTTAACTAATTCTTTAGCCCGTTTCTGAATAGGAGAAATAAGTTTTCCTTTTAAAGCATCAATTAATTCTTCAGCAGATTGAAATCTATCTTTGGCATAAAGTCTCATTCCAGTTAAGATAACTTGCTCTGTTAAACTATCTATTTGAGGATTATATTGACTAGGAGTAATTAAAGTTTCTTGTTGAATTCTATCAGTTGCAGATGGTGGAAGTTTGCCTGTAAGTAGTTCATACATTGAAGCACATAAAGCATAAATATCGGTACTCGGCCCTCGTTTTGCTCGACTACTATATTGTTCTAAAGGAGCATAGCCTTCAGTAATAATTTTGGTATGTTCTACGCTTTTTTCGGCTAAAAAATCTCTAGCCGCACCGAAATCAATTAGAATTACATTATCGTGAGAATCAATTAACAAATTTTCTGGTTTAATATCTCGGTGTAAAATACTATAGGCATGAATTAATTTTAAAGCATCAGCTAATTGTAAAAAATAACGTTTTATTTGATCTACTGGTAAAACCCCTTTTTGCTTCAGAATATCTAATAAAGATTCTCCCTTAATAAAATCCATTACCATATAAGCAGTATTATTTTCTACAAACCAATCATAAACTCTAGCAATATTAGGATGAATACATTTTGATAAATAGGCAGCTTCTTTTTTAAAATTATCAATTTCTTTTTGTTGTTCTTTAGGGGTAATATTACTAGACCAAATAATTGATGTTCCTTGGCGATATGAACCATCAGGGAAGAGTTCTTTTATTGCTAATTCTTTTAAAGTAGCCATTTGAATGGCTTTGTAGGTGATGCCAAACCCACCTTGACCGAGGGTTTTTTCAATTTGATAATTACCTTGTTTAAGCAGGGTTTTAGGAGGTAAATATAGTCCAGATATGGTAGAATTAGAATTATTTTCCTCTAAGCTTAAAGGAGAGCCACAAAATTGACAAAATGTAGTATTATCAAAATTATCTGTTAAACAAACAGTACATGATATAGGCATTATGTTAACTCCAATAATTGTAGTTATATATATTTTAAGTTTGCTAACATGAACTGAATTATGGTTGTTGAAAACCTCTTATTTTAAATTTTTTCTATTTTTCCATTTTCAAACTTAAAGCAGACTCGATTTTCATTTTTTTTCCATAAATAATCAAAATGGTAATCAGTTTCTTGGATAAACTCTTGATCTAAAATATCAAAAGCAGGATATTCTGAACCTTGAAAATTCATAAAATACATCCAGATTAATTTTATATCATTCCCTGAAAAATAACAAATAGGAGAAAAATAATCTATATTAAGGCGAACTTCTATTGTTCCTTTTATTTCGGTTTGATTATTTAATCTAGTTTTTAAATCATTTAAAAAATAATTTACACCTGCCTCTAGTGATGTTTTTTTGTTATTTAATATTGCCTCTTCTAAATCTACACCTAAACATTTTAATAAACTCGATTCAGAATGTAAAAGCAAAATTTGGAAATGACAATTATTTTCAAGTTTATCAATGATTATTCTATTGCCAACTTCTTGAAGAATACGTATCTCTTCTGATAAGCCAAGTAATTTTATTTTATTGTGAGGCTGAAGATTTCTAATATGATCAATAACTAGATTACTGTAGGCTCCTTTGTTAGGGTAAAAAGCTTTAATATATCGAGTTGCTTGTGTTGCATTAAAGATTTCTTGAATTTTTTGTATTGTGTCATCTCGTAAAGCCAACTCTATACAAATTATAGTGATACAAGATGTTAAAAAAGAATTGTATAGATTTGACAAAATATTAGATACAATACAATGCCAAATTACAGGGCTTTTAAGCTTATAAATTTGACTGGTTTCTGGATATCCTGCTTCTTTTCTTTTACATTCATTTTTCATAAATTGAATATCAATGATAAAAAGTAATATAGTAAAAAAAAGTAATAACAAAACTAAATTACGAACTTTAATCCCTAAAGTAGTTAAAATTCCAGAATTTTTTTTATTTTTGTTTTTTTGTATCATCATTAACCTCTTTAAATTCAACTATGTAACTTTAACAACAATAAAAACAAAACTTAACTTTTCCTATTGCTATTTCATCGCCTGAATTTAAGTTTTCAGGTTGGGTAATTCTACTACTAAAACGAGCTTGACCTACTCTTTTAATAAAAATTCCATTAGCTGACCCTAAATCTTTAATTTTCCATTTTTCTTCTTCTGGATAAATAACACCATGTTTACGAGAGACTGTTTCACAACCAAGATATCCTTCTAAATTAATATCAACGGGTAACTCTCCGTCTGTAAAACGTCCAATAATATAATATTTTGGCTCTAAAAAAAATGCCTCACTTTTTTGTATTAATTCTTTAGGCATTAGTTGAGCAGTTTGAGTAATTTTTTTGAGTTCTTTGAGTAATTCTTCAGCATTTTGAAACCGTTCTTCTACCCGTAGTTTCATTCCTTTAATAATAATTTTTTCTAAATCTGGGTCAATTTTTGAATTTAATAGTCTAGGGAAAATTAAAGTATCAGATAATGCTCTTTCTGCGGCAGTAGTGGGTAATTGTCCAGTTAATAATTCATACATAGATGCACATAGAGCATATATATCAGTCGCCGGATAACGTTTAGTACGGTAGCTATACTGTTCAAGAGGCGCATAACCCGGCGTTAAAGTAGCACTCATTTGTCGAGTTTGTCCGGCAATAAATTCTTTCGTCGCACCAAAGTCAATTAAAATAGGAATATCTTGAGGAGTAATAATAATATTTTCTGGTTTAATATCCCGATGTAAAAGATTAGCTTGATGAATAACTTTAAGAGCCTCAGTTATTTGAATAAAATAACGTTTGACTAAAGATTGCTCAAAAATTCCTTTTTCTGTAAAAATATTAAATAATGTTTTTCCTGGAATAAGAGACATAACAACATAAGCTGTGTTATTTTCTTCAAACCAATCATAGACTCCCACAATGTTAGGATGAACACAGCGATGAATATATTCTGCTTCTGTTGCTACTTTTTTTAATTGTATTATTCTATTTTTAGGAGAAATATTATTTGACCAAATGATGGTTGTTCCTTGTCGAGTAGCATTTTCTGGCCAGTTTTCTTTGATAGCTACTTTTCTCAAGTTAACTAAATTTATTCCTTGATAAGTGATGCCAAAACCTCCTTGACCGAGAACAGATTCTATCTGATATTTACCTTGACCTAGTATAGTTCCTGGTGGTAAACAATAATTAAAAGTCATTTGATTAGCTCCATTATTTCAATAAGCTGATGTAATTTGACATTGCAAAGCTAGAAGAGTAGCATTATCTGAAGCTCCTTTTTCTATGACTTTCTCAATCGTCTTATCTACGGCCATTTGTAAAGGATTACAAGAGTTAAATAGTTCTAGTAATTCTCCTTTTGGAACTAAATCCCAAACTCCGTCAGAACAGAGAAGTAAAATGTCTTCATTTTCAAGTTTTATTGATAAATTGTTTAGGGTACGGTTTAAGGTTTGAACATAACCATTGCTTAAATGGCGTTTTGAACCTAGAGATTTTAATAAAACATTTCTATCAGGATGTTCTAAACTTTCTTCTTCAGTAATTTCTCCATTAGCCACTAACATTGCAACCAGAGAATGATCTTCACTGATTTGTTGAATTTCTCCTTTTCTTAAGTGGTAGATACGGCTATCTCCGATATGAGCAATCATTAAATCATCATTAATTGCTAAAACAACACTTAAAGTTGTTCCCCCATCGTTAACTTGTTCACTAATTAATTGATTGGCTTTCTGACATAAATCAAGTAACCAAGTGTTTCGCTGCTCTATTGTTGAAAAATATTCGGGTATAGGTTCTTTTAAAAATGTGTTAACTGCTATTTGACTAGCTACTTCTCCTTGCGCCATTCCTCCCATACCATCTGCAACAACTCCTAAAATTAATGTATCATAATTACTAATTTTTTGCTGTCTAATTCCATAGTTGTCTTCGTTTTGAAGCCTTTGAGTTGACAGTCCAATTGTTGAATTACTGGCGACATTCCAATGAATTTTTATTTGCCTAAACCCTTTACGAGTTTCGACTAATAAATCTCTCAGTTGAGCCAAATAAAATCTCTCTTCTGGTATATGAGATAATCCGATTTTCAGAATTTGGTAAATTCGAGGAATCGGCTTTATTTCATAATTAATTAAGGCTTGATCATGAATAAGTTTTTGATGAAAAGCTTGATAAAGCAATAAATTAATAGTATAACTGCTCATTAACTCATTAATGGGATGGGCTAAAGCCAATTCAGGAGCATAATAATCTCCTGATAACCCCAACTCTGGTTTATAATCAAATGGATAAGCATTAGTTAAGTCAAAAAATTGTAAGGGTTTTCCCCCTTGATTAACTTCTATTAAATGAGGATTAAAATTAATAATACACCATTTTTTTTGACAAATATAAGATAAACATTGACAAATTTGAATGATTAAAGACAGTATTTCTTCAGGCGTATGTTCTTCCTTAAGCCAATTAGCTAAAGTTAAGTATTCATGAGGATAATCACTTAAAATTAAAATTTTTTCTTCAGTAATATTGTTATCAAAATGTGTTTCAGGATAAAACTCTTCTTCTAAATAGTCAGATTCTTCCTCAACCGCTTCTGAAGAATCCTTAAATTCATCATTAGAATTAATTACTGAATTTGAATTTAGGTCTAAGCAGAATCTATCCGAATTAATCAAAATATTATTTTTCTGTTCTTTGGCTAAAATTTTTACTATCATTCCATAATCATTTAGCTTATCTCTAAGAGCTAATTCTCGCTTTAAGCCACTTTGTAAGGAACCAATACGCAGTAATCCTAATTGTAAATTTTCGTCATTAAGAGGCTTAATTTCAACTTTAAAGTAATGAATATCAATGAATAAACCGAGATTGGATACAATCTTAATTTCATAGTTTCCTAGTTGTAACTGTTGATTTTCTTCAAGAATTAATTCTGGAGTTATTTCTGATGGTGTCATAATGATTTTTAGGTTGAAAGTGAGTAAAAAGGGGGTTAGGTGGGCATTCTCCCACCCTGTTGGCTTTAGTAATTATTAAGGACTTTGGAAAAGAAAGCGAATTTTAGCGATCGCAATTTCATCTCCAGATTTTAAGCTTTCTGGGGCTGTAATTCTTGCCCCGTAGCGAGTTTGGTTGATCGGTTTGATAAATACACCATTGGTTGACCCCAAATCTTTAATTTTCCAAACGTCTCCTTCGGTGTAAATTTCAGCATGATTGCGAGAAACAGTTTCATTGCCGAGAAAGTTTTCTAAATCAATATCTACCGGTCCAGTATCAGGATCAAAAATACCGATAATGGCTGAACTTTCGATGAGAAATTCGGGGATAGGGGCATTAGGTTGTTTGGCGACCAGTCGCGCCGTTGAGGCAACCATAGGGGAAGGGCTAGGAGTAAAGGAGTTAAAACTAGGAGTGGGAATCTCAAAATCTTCTTCTACTGGAGGAGAAGAAGGAGTGAATGAGGGTGTGGTTACTACTGCGGTTAATTCTGCGCCGCAAGCATCACAAAATTCTGCATCATCGGTATTTTGATCGTAGCCACAAACATTACAAACAATAGTCATTGATTTTGCTCCTTAAATTTAATAAATCATCAATATATAAGGATTAAGTTCCCGAAATTTGGCGAATTTGTTCATCTGATAATTCATCATTAATATCAGCCCCCATTTTGACAGTTTTACCTTTTGAACCCATTTTGACGGTTTTACGAGTTCCTGCCGAAATTTTTTTAGTTTTACGCAGTTCGTCAATTCCTTCATTAAGGGATTCTTCCATTGCTTTATTGCCAATTTTTACCGTCATTCGCCGTGCAGTTTCTAGAAGTTTTTCTGCTTGTTCAGGGTTGTTTTCAGCGACTCTGGTGGCATCGTTAACTAATTGGGAAATATTACGTTGTTGGACATATCCCATAACTTCTTGGTTAACTTGAGCGGCTCCTCCTTGTCCGCCAACAAATTGAGCAACTACATTTTGAGGGGGAAATTCTCCCCGTTTGTTGAGTCCTGGAATATCATAAGTTAGCCCTAATTGGGCGATGCGAACTCTAGAGGTAGCACGACTATCTACACTAAATTCTAAAATAAAAATCGTTTCATCATTGGCTTTTGCTGCACCAATAAAATAAGGTTGTTGAATTAAGGGAAATTCAGCTTGATCAGGATAAACACGAGTAACACGAATCAGTTCTACCCCTTTAACCGTTTTGACGCTCAAAGTTAAATTATTAATGACTTCATCTTTGGCTTGTTGATGTTCTTCAAAAAGAATTTTTGGTAGCTCAGTAATTGAAACTTGAAGTCCTGTTGCATTTCCGATCACCAGAGGATAAAGACGACCGCCAGTTGGATCACTAATTTTATGAATGAGTAAGTCTTCATTGAATTCATCTCCTACTCCCATTGCTGTGATAGAAATTCCTTGATTACTAAACTGTTGGGCGATAATTTCACAGTCTTCTTCATCAAAGGTTTCCCCATCGGTAAAGATTAAAACTCGACGGCTGGTCATGCTTTGGTTAGTCAGTAAAACTAAGGCTTCATTCATTCCTTTTCCCATACAGGTTCCACCGCTAAAGTCGTTGAGTCTAGCTATAGCATTTTCTAATTGAAAAACTTGGGTAGCTGGTGTCAATCCGATGAGGGTAGAAGCTTGGTCATGAAATTCAATGATCGCTATGTGATCGTCTTGGGTTAAACGTCCCGATCTGACTAATTGATATAAAGATTCAATGACAATACTTTTTTTAGATTTTCCTCCAGTAACGACTTCATCCATTGAGCCACTGGTATCAATTACAAAAGCAAAACTGGTGGAAGGACGACTGTTAGAAACTTCTTTAGTGGGTCGTAGTTTCAGCATAATAAAAAGTCTTTGATCGGCAGTATCGGCGGGGAAAAATTCTCGATGCGGGGTGATAGAGACGTTGAGCATAGTAAATTATCCTTTTTTAAATTTTAGAATTGCAATTAACAAAATTTGGCTCATAATTTAAAAATAGATTCTAGAGGAGGTAACATTCCCATTGTGGGTTCTATGGTTGATAAGTCAGGTTCAAGAAAATTAGGAATTGTTTGTTCTCCTTGGTCTTTAATTTGGTTAACGTTGGCTTCATTCAGTAAAGGTATATTGAGCATAATACTACTTTCTCTGTAACCTTTTTTAATGTCTTCTATCCAGGTTTGTATAATTTTTTCAACAGATTTCTCGGAAATAGCACATTGGCTTTCTTTCTGTAGTTTTTTTTGTAAACCAACCTTAATTTCTTGAGTAAAAATTATTTCGGGATTATCTTCTTGATTGGGATTTAAATCAAGAACATAACTATACTCTTCTGTTGCTCCTTCAATTTGCAGAAAAAATTTATAAACTACCATATTATTTTAAGGAGAAGTTTTGACTTCAATGATTAGGTTTCCAAATTGTCGCTTGTCTCCATTTTTTAAAACTTGGCTAGTTTTTGACATTTGTTTAACGTTAGCATATTCTGGGTTAAACTGGAGAATAATTTCTTTATTTTGAGTATATAATTTAGCGGTAATGGGAAAATAGCCTTGGTTTTTAGATAAATAAATTTCAGCATGATTGTCACTTCCTAAAATAATCGGTTCTTGACCCAGAGAGAGGGTTTTCTTTTCTGTTGGACTCCAGTGAATAATTACCCAAGCTTCTCGAAAAGCGGCTTCCACTAAAATAATCATTAAGCCGATAAAAAAGCCAATGGCTATTAATCCCCAAAAACGCCCAACAACTTCACCAATTAAATATGTAAATAAAATAAATAAACATCCTCCAAGAATTCCTCCTATTAATCCACCAAAAAAACCTAGCCATTTTCCCAAATTAGGAATTTTAAAACTTAAACCTAATCCTAATAATCCGCCAGCAATTCCCCAACAAATTACTCGTAATAATTCTGTTGGACCAATTAGGCTATAAATTCCTTGGGCGATCGCGCCTGAAATAATCCCGGCTATAAAGCCTGGTAAAATTCCTAGTAGCACCGCTTTTTTAAGCCGAATTTGTCGATTAAGATACCAAAAATAGCCCAATAATAGAGTAGTAGAAATACTGGCTCCTACTAAACCAAACCAAATACCTACTCGGATCACCAAAGTTACCCATGATGAAAAAAGATTGCGCTGAACATCAGCCATGATCGCTTCGCCTAAAATGCTGCCTATTCCTCCTCCTGCTGCACCCGAAGCTGCAAAGAGGAGAGCTTTATTTTTATTAGCTAAGAATTGTTGACTGAGATGATTCCAAATTTGTTGTTGTATAATTAGCATAAATATAATTTTACTTTATTTGAATTTCCAAAGTGAGTTGACCAAATTGGCGACGATCTCCATTTTTTAATTCATGTCTAAGTTTTTTCATTCCTTTAGCTTGTCCATATTCGTTGTCATATTGCATGATAATACTGGCTCCTTCTTGATAAATTTTGGCAGTCGTTGGATAAAATCCTTGTGCTTGAGAAAGATGCACATGAGCTTTGTTAGAACTACCGAGAATTACAGGTTGCTCTCCTAGAGTTATGCTGGTTTGTTCTTTCGGACTCCAATGTACAATTAATCGAGCTTGACTGCTAATCTGTTCAATTAAAGCAATCATCAAACCAATGAAAAAACCGAGAATTGCGGCTCCGATGAGACGAGCGGGGATTTCGCCAAAATAATCGGTAGCGACTAAAAAACCACCAGCACCTGCTATTCCTCCCATTCCGCCACCGATTAAGGCTCGATTAAGCTTAAGATTGGGAACAAATAAAGACATCCCGCTCCCCACTAATAAGCCTAAGATTGTCCATCCTACAACTCTACCAACTAAACTCAAAAGAGGGATTTCTGAGACTGGCGTATAGATCACTTGACCACTTGAACCAGCGATTAATCCAGCTAGGAAACCTCCTGTTATCCCTAAACTTAACTCACTGAAGGAAAGCAAGCGACGGTGTAGGTAGTGATTTTGGCCGATAATTAAAGCTAAAGAAGTCCCCAAGGCTAAAAGTCCTGTCCATCCTCCTATGCGTAAGCTTCCTAAAACAAGGCCGTAGTTACCAGAAGCGTTTGATTCTACCAATTGTTTACTGTAGATGGCTTTTTCGGCGGCTTGAAAAGCGGCATCAAAATTTCCTGTGTTGGCATAGAAAACTAAATTAGGATCGCCTGTGAGTTGGCTCAAAAAATTGGTGTCAGCGTCGCCGGTTGCCACTGCAACTATATTAATTTGAGCATTTTGCGCTGTTTGTCCGGCAACCAGGGTATTGTAGGGATCTGCTGCTACTCCATCGGTAAAGAGGAGAATATGCTGGTTTTCTCCAGATGGAATAGCACTTTCAAGGGATGCAGAGGCGTTATGTAGTTGGTCTGTGGCAGCCGTAAGTGCCTGATCCATCATTGTCCCCCCTCCGTCGTATAAATTAGCGATCGCTGTTTGTAGAACATTGACATCAGAGGTCAGAGGAGTTCCTAACTGTACACCACTGCCAAATCCCATGACCGCAATGCGATTAGTGATTAAGTCTTGGCGCTGCACAAAGCTAGTAGCGGCGGTTTTGACTTCGCTCAGTTTGTTGCCATCCATGCTGCCAGAGCAGTCTATGAGTAAAACTATTTCTTGAGGAGTTTTTTCTAGAGTAGGAGGTAAGCGGGTGAAATAGAGTAAAGTTTCTCCAAAAAGTAAAGCGGCAATGAGGCAACCGATCGCTCCATAAAACCCAAACAGCAGAGGCTTACTAATAGTTCTTCTCATTTGTTTAAACATTTGTCTCATATTACTCCTTTTTGTTAATCATAATTTTGCCGATTAAAAAAGTTTGTTGTCTTCAAGGAAGTTTGGAAATTTCTTGATAAACTTCTTGGGAAACTAGAGGAAAAAATTGTTTATCTTCATAATATTTAGGATCATCCCCAAAAATAACTAAAATATAATTAGCTTTATTTGAGAGAATAATGGCTCCATCATTACGAGTCCCAAATGTCCAGCCCATTTTGGAATAAAATTGAACAGAATTAGGATTATTGGAAAAAAGGGTATAAATTCCCTGACCTAAAAATTCTTCAATTGCATCATAAAGTTTTTCTTTCCATGCGCTAGGAAATAAATCACGTTTTAATAAGTCCATCGTGGCAAGACTGTAGTCTTGCGAAATAGCTTGTCCTGCATAAATTTCATAGAGCAAACGAGCAACATGATGAGTTGTAATTTTATTTCTAATGGGGGGAGATTGTTGCCCATTGAGTTGGCGAATTTGTAGGTCGGGTCCTTCGGGACTATTTAATAAATTGGGAATAGGAAAGGTTTTTTGAGTAATATTAATATTATCATAACCAGCATTCCTAAAAAAATTGTTTATTTGATAACGTTTATTTTTCCATAATTCAAATTTATTTTCAGAAAGTTTCTTAAGGCTTGATTTGGTTTGAGTAATCTGATCCAGAATAACACTTGCTGATTCATTGTCTGAGTCTCTAATCATTTTAGATAAAAGTTTTTGTTCTTGTAAAGAGATTTCTTGAGGAAAATAATTTTGCTGATTCTTTTGTGCATAAAAAGCCACCAACCAAAATAATTTAACAATACTAGCCGGATACCTTAGCGTGTTTTCTTCATATCCAGCATAACTACAACATTGATATGGATTAAGATTTAATAAACTAATTGATAATTGATTGATGGGTAAGCCTCTTGATTGAGCTAAATTGACAATATTGTCCACAATTTTTTCGAGTTTAGGGTCAGGATGAAAATTCGGCTCTTGGTTGACATTATAGACAAATTGTGCTTGCTCATTGCTCGCTGGGGGGGTTAAAGGAGAAGATTGCTCTGTTTTTTTTGCTGAGTTTGTTGGCGGTGTAACTTGAGATTGAGATGGGGGTAGTTCAGGTAAATTAGGAAGATTGGATGTAGTATATTGAGGAATAAATTTTAATATTGTCTGATAAGTAACGTCTTGTTCAACTTTATTTGAGGTTAATTTATAAATGCCTGGAGTCTGGAAAGATTTTGGATTAATGCCTAAAAATATTTCTTTGAGTTTATCAGGCGTTTCTAAGTTAGCAGGATAATTAGTTAAAAGACGAAATTGTTGACCTTTTTTGACGTGAATATTATAACAAATCTGTTGATTTTTATGTAATTTAACGGGTTTATAAATAGAACTATTATGATCAGTTACTATATCTTCACAAGTTGTATTTTGTTGAACCATAAAGTTTAAATAAAAAGCAAAACTAGCTGTTATTAAAGTAGCCCAAACTAAAGGATATTTAAATGAAATTCTGATTAGATTGATTTTTGGTGTTTTTTTGGGCTTTTTTTTCGGTTTTTTTCGAGGTAATTTATCCATTTTTATCACCTTACTTTATAACGTTCAATTTTCCAAACTCCATTGTCTTGTGCAAACCAATAAGTAGCATTTGCGGTATAAGTTTTAGGAGGTTGACTACATCCAGCGCTTGATGGTCCCTGTAATTGCAGTCTCTCAGTGACTTGAATATTTATAGAAGGTTGAGAACTAGATGGATCAAATGAGAGAACTTGTTGAATGTTGGAAAAATCATAAGTGTAGTAACATCCATTACTTCTTAACCATCCGACAGAACCGCCTCCATCTTTTTGTAAAGTTTCGTAGTAAAGATTTCCTGTAGCATATTGGCTAACTAAACTTTCATTAAAAGACTGGCCAAATATCTGAGGTTTAGCGGTGTACCAATTAGCTACAAGTTGAACAGCTTCTTGTTGAGTGATAGAAGATGAATTAGTTGAAGATGAAGTGGAAGGATGATTAATCGTAATTGGTTGTTGATTTTGAGGTTGAGAGGGTTGAGAAGGTTGAGAGGGTTGAGAGGGTTGAGAGGGTTGAGAGGGTTGAGAGGGTTGAGAGGGTTGAGAGCTTTGTAATGGTCCTAAACTCATCTCTAAACTAAAAGTTCCTGAGCCTTGTTTAGTGCTAACTTGAATGATATATTTTCCATCTGTTGGTAATGTTGTGCCATTTAAGATTTGATTATTGGGTTGAATAACCCAAATACAAATATCATTATTTTTTGTATTGTAACTTAGGTTTTCTCCGGCTTTTCCTTGAAAAACAAACCCTACTGCATTTGTTGTACTTGCGTTATCCGATACAGTAATAGGTTGATTGGAAAGAGTAATCATTTTAGTATTCGGTAAAACTCCTATTGGTTTGTTTGGACAAGTTACCTGAGAAGTTGATGTTGATTGATTAGATGTAGGTTTTAAATTTTGTACAGCTTGAGAAATTGTTCCACAGCCACACAGAGAAACACAAGTTACAATCAGAGGTATTTTGTTCATTATTTTAGCCTGTTAAATTGATTGAAGAATTTAATGAACTGGTTACTGCTTAATTGTTACAGGATTTAAATATCGCTCTGAGTTGGTAATAAAAATTTTTGAAATCTAGCTAAATTAACTAATTAGATTTAACTTTATTAATATTCCATTGGCTATTTTGCTGATTCCATACTAAAAAAAATTGTAAAGATTGAAACACTTGTCTTCCAGTTTTCATTCTATAGGTTAAATCTACATTAACGATTGCTTCTTGAGGATAAATACTCACTAAATTTACACGGTTAAGATTAACATAATTTACTTTTGTCCACCATTCTATGTAGGAGTTATAACCCTTGGGATGTAATTGAGAATTATTCCGTAATTCTTCAGATAATTGATTCCATGCTGTTTGATATTGCGATTGATTAATTGCTGAGTAGTAATTTTGTATAGTATTTTCAAGAGAAGCTTGTTGAATAGTTGAAGCCTGGGTAGGATTGAACTGTTGCTTTTGCCTAACAGAGGGGGAAAAGGAAGCACTGTTATTTTTGTTTATAGTCGGGTTAGAATTGTTAGCTTGTACTGTGTTTAAACTCATCTCTATTTCAAACGTTCTAGAACCAATGGGTGTTAAAATTTCAACAGTGTAAATCCCCTTTTTAGGTAAAGTGGTACTGTTAAGAAGTTGTTGCTCTGGGGTGTAAATCCACACACAAAGATTATCGTCAGTTTGATAACTAAATCGTTGACCTTTTTCAGCTTTAAAGGTATAGCCAATCGCTTGGTCTTGTTTAGCTATTCCTGATTCAATGATAGGCTGCTCAGAAAGATTGATAGATTTTACATTTTCTGATTTGAGAACAACTTTTGGGGATTCAGAACATAAGTCTTCTTCTTCCCTAGAACTAGGAGAAAAAGTTGTTTGTTGATTTTGAAAGCCAGATAATTGGTTAGGGAGAGATTGGCAACTACAAGTTATTAACATTATACCAATAATTAGCCATTTCATGAGAAAATTATGATTTTTTAAGCTAAATTCGACCTAATATACAATTGATTAATTAATTTAAAGAAAAACGTTAAATTAATAATTTTTCTTGATTTTATAATTATGTCACTTGACGTTTTAGCTGTTGTCCCCAAATATAAAAGGGAATAACTCCGCCAACTCCCAAAATAAAAATAATTATTAATAACATTATTAAACGGACTTTTAAAGGCAGTGAGCGACCAAAAATAGTGATCCGATATTTTTTCGGTTGTGATTTAATATTTTGGACTAACACACTAACCTGATAAGGTCTTCCTCGGTCAGGATTAGGTTGAAGATAGGAAATTTCATACTCTCCCAATAAAGCATTAAGAAACAGTTGAAGGTTTTCGGCAATAGCATCAGCATCTCCAGAAAATTCCGAAATTCCTCCTGTAACTTTTGCAATCTCTTGTAATCTTTTTTCATCGACAAATTCATCTTCAGGGACTTTTTTAAGATTGACATGACTACGGTTTGCTGGTTCTCCAAGCTGGTATTTTTGACCTAGTTGTTGAGCCGTCAATCCATAGCCTAAAGTATGTACAATGATTTGATTATTTTTTTTCAAAAGCTGATTTAAGGATTGAAAATCTTGGGCTTCATTAGGTTTATTATGATAGCCATCTGAGAGAAGAATAATAGACAGCCTAGGTTGAGGTTCTATCGGGTTCCCTGATGAATCAAGCGGATAAAAACGGGAATCATTTTTTTTACCTAAAAATCTAACTGCTTTACTGAGAGGTTCATAAAGATTAGTAGAAGCACAAGGGGAAAGACTAGCTAAATTATCTAAGAAAATTTGTAATTTTGCATCATCAACACGAGAAAAATTATCTAAGGTATTACTGTCAATAGGGTATCCAGCACAATTTTTTCCTGGGTCGCCGAAAGGTACAATAGAAACTTGAGTATTGCCTCCTCGGTCTTTAGCTATTTCTGTAAATTCTCGAATGGCTTTAATTGCTCCTTCAATTTTAGTGGTTCCTCGACTGTCTTCTTTTGCCATACTGCCGCTCATATCTAATAAAACAATAATCCAAGCTGGAGGCGGTATGGTTTCTTCTGGGGATTTCCAATTAAATGTTACGTCATTATAAGTTTTGTTATTTTCTATATCGACTACTTCAAGATTGAAGTCTGTATCTTGTAGTTGTATCATCGGTTTATCTGCCGTATCTGTGACTTTGACGCGAAGGGTTACTTCTTCTTTTTCTACAATGGGGTCACGTACAACCTCAACCGTTTTGACTTGTCCCCAACTCGGCAGACTCAGAGTTCCTAACATTAATAAAGATAGACTAAGCTTGGGGATCGAGGAATCGATTATAGTAGACAAAACGATAAACTTTTTCATCATAGGGGTTATCTTGTTCTTTCGGATAAAAGGCTAAAAGATAATTATGTTTTAAGGGAACTGGATCACGAGTTCCTAAGCGATCACCATTAATGGCAATGGTGTGATAAAATTTAGCATTAGGATAAAGAATAGCTTCACGAATTTTGATTTCGATATCAGCCGAATGTAAAGGGAGTGATGGAATACAAATATCAGCCTTTTCGGCGGAACCTATTTTAATTTTTCCTGTTGGAGGTAATTGAATAGATAATCCTTCTTCAATTCTAGTGTCTTCTACTTCTTCTTCATTACTAAAAGATTTACTCACAAATTTGAGAGTTTTTTGAATAGAAGGGTAAAGAGAACTTTCAACGGTTTTATGGGGGTCAATATCTTCATAAATGGGACCTGTATATTCAAATCCTTTTCCGGCTCTTAAGGCGGCAATATAACTAGGAGAACTGGTTATACTAAAAGCTAATCCTAAAAGCAATCCTAACAGACTAAAGCCTATAGGATCTTCTATATTTCTAAATTCTGGAGGCATAGTTTGTAATCCCATACGGATTAATTCAAATAATCCTGCTGCAATTAAACTAGCGGCACTAGCAAAGATTAAACTCTTTAAAAATCGTTCTTGAAAGCGTTTTTTATCTCCGGCTTCTAAACTATAAAATTGCCATGTTAAGCCTTCGGCTAACCCGACGGATGCGCCAATTAATAACCATCCTAACATTCTTACAATAGGGGTAGGAACTCGAATTTGAGGTAAGAATAAAATTTGCGAGATTCCGCCAGAAGCTAACCCGGATAAAATGCCTAGTAAAATCGCAATGACTAAAGGAATTTTGGCAATACGAATGTTAAGTTTTAGCCGCGTAGGATTACTAATGAAAATTTCGTTCATAACCATACCGATTGCTAGAGATATGGCAATACAGGGAAAAAGGATTACTTCGGGAAACTCTTTTAAAAGTCCAAAGTCTGTTAAAAAAAATTGTCCTATATTCCAGCCGATTAATGCTGAAGTTATGCCGGCGAGTAGATAGAGATATATCCTCATATTCTTTTCAATTTTAATACTTTAAAATTAAATAGTTTTTGGTGGATTTAAGCGAGTATTTTTTGTACATATATCAGGTTTACTTAAAAGTTTTATTTTTAAATAATTTTGAGCTATATCACATTTTAAAGTATTGTAAGTATTACCGTTTTTTTGAATAATCCCATCTCTGTGTTCTTCTTTTGCTTGCATAAAGTAGGCTTGATAATTAATAATTGCTTTAACCCATTCTTCTTTTTCTGGGTTTGTATTCTTTTTTTGAAAATTTAGATTCTTTGCAAGAGCTTGTGCAATGGCATTTTCAACATCTTCTTTTTTTATATTATGGACAGTTATAAATTCCTTTGCTAAACCTTCTAAAGACTCTTTTGTCTTATCTTTACTTTCAAATTGATTAACGGCTGTTTTTATTTTAACTGTTAATTCATTTTGAACAGGTTGCGGTGATTGATTTGAGGCAGTTGTTTTTGATGAAGAAGGTTTTTGAGTAACTTTTGGTGATGGAAAAGTTTGTTGACTAGGGTTTGCTGATGAAGTAGGTTTTGGAGAACTGTTTGATGCTTGAGCATTTGGGATTTTTTCGGGAATTTGACCAATATTATCATTATGAAAGTTAGAAGCATTTTGAGCAGTCTTATTTCCAATTAAATAGCCACCTCCAAAGCCTAAACCAGTAAATAGAATTAGCAGAGTTAAAACAAAATAAACAGGCACGATTTGACCTCCTATTTTTTGAATAAAAATTAAAGCTTCTTCCCAGTCGGTTACTTCCCTAGAAATATGAATTCCATAAATATAAACGCGAAAAGATGATATTTCTGCTTTATCAAATACCTCTTTTGGGACAAGTTCTTGAGCTAGATAGTAAAAAAAGATTGAAATGCTATAGTCTTCTAAATTTTCAAACAACTGAGCGATCGGTAAATACTCTTTATTAAAAATAATATTATTGGAATTCCAAGCTTTATCTAAATCATCAAGAATTGGTTCCCAGGCTTTATTATTAAAAAATTTGAGATGATTATTGGTAGCTAATGAACTGAAATATTCTCTAGGATAAGCTTTTTTGAAATTAAAATCATCCTTAAGTTTTTGTTTAAGTTGAGTTTGATAAGCATTCCCCCACAGTCCTGTATTTAACTTGAATAACCAGACAGCAGGTTCTACCTGATCCGGATAATTAATTAAATTGGCAATTAGCCATCTAACCCCCTCTGTTATTCGATTGTCAATTTCTGAGCATTGCCCCCTTACTGTATTTAAAACTTCTTGCTGAAACCTTTCAGATACTTCATAATGAGCGCTTTGGTTTTCCCGTTTTTGCATCCACCCCAGAAACAGAAATAAATGAGTAGGACGTGCGATCGCTTGTAAAGTCATCAGCCGCACCATTGAGGCGCTATAAATTCCCTGAGATAAAGCATCCTTTGCCCCTTGACTATCAAAAATAATCTTCCAGTAGTTATCATCAATTTTAGAATTTTTTAGGGCACTGTCAAAAATTTTTAGTTGATCTAACTTAGGTTTTTCTCGACTCATTAAACCCTTTATCGCTGTCTTAATTTGTCCTTCTTCGGCTACAACCGTTGAAAGTTTTGGGGTAGTTGTTTTAGCTTTTTGCAGAAGTTGTTCTGCTTTTTCGCTAACGGCTTGAATAACTTGAAAGCGGGTAGGAGTTTCTAAAGCTTCTACTTTGTAAGCCCATGCGATCGCCTCAATACCTCTGCTTTTCTCCTTTGCCATCGCATCAATAATTAAAGGAGTACAGGGTTGATTATAAGGAATAATAATCGGTGCTTCGTTATGGAGTAAATTTTGCAGTTCAGATTTTATAGGAACATTTGAGGTTTGAACTGTGTCATATTGATGAGGTTGTCTAATGGTCTGGATATCAAATGGATCAAAGATCAGCAACCCTCCCTGAGTTCGTAGCCAGCAGAGAATATCGGTCAAATGCCCTAACCCTTCAGCTAAAAAGTAGCGGTATAAAGAAACACTGCGACCTCGATCATCTCTGCCTCTTGTTACTACCGCCACTACTGACCATCGTTCTGTCGTTCCTTCAATTTCCCGCCCGATTATGGCAGGATCTTCTCTTGATGCGCCCTCCGCAACGGCAAATTCTCGGTTTGTAATAGCGCTATGAATGGCTGTAGGTATAGGATTAAGGGTTTTGTTCATATAATCTCCAGTAAACCCTCGGGACACCCAATCTCTGCCATCGCCGTCCACTTGGATTCCGGTACTGAACTCATGGATGTATAAATTAGCCATTGTTTTAATCCTTGTCTAGCTCCTTATGACGTTGACCAGTACATAACCAATAGATAGGGGCGACTAACCCGAAGGGCCGCCAATGTTTGGTATCTTTGATCACTGAGGTTGTTCCATCCCGATCTCGCTTTAATTTGACAGCATTGGGTTCGGGAAAGCGGCTTCCCAGCATCCCGAAAGCGGAAGTATTAAAATAATCCACCTTTCCCCCTCCAGTTAATGACCATGTTTCCAGACGTTGGAAAACTTGTGGAAAACGATTTTGGGCTAACTGTTTCGGTTGGTGGCGATTTACCCATAGATGGGGTTGTTCGCATTTACTCATGACAAAGGCAATACGACGAGATTGTCCGGCTAGATCGTTTTGATCCAATGCGGCTAAAAATTTGTCAAGTCCATTGGCATATTGCTTATCTTTGCGTTCAGTTGTGCCATCTATCAGCAGCAGAATTCCGGTAGCGGCTACACAATCTTCTAAATAATCTTTTAATTTGGTATCTCCTGCTTTATGAATGAGGTCGGCCAAAAATTCACCCGCATAGTCTTTGCAGTTAATATTCAACCGCAATAGCTTAGAACTAATTCCTTTTTGGGGATTTGCAAGAGAGAATTCTTTTTTAAGCATAATGCTGATGCCATAGTCTTTGACATCATCAATATTGGCACTTAAATCTGTTGGCGGCAGTTCTAACCCTTGTTCGAGAATCTCTTGGGACATGGTTATTAAAGAGGCTCCTGCATCCCCAAAAGGTGTAACAGATTGCACAGGGCTGTTAGAATTAGCATTAGGCCAGTAAGCCAGAGATGCCATGTAAGCGGTTTTGCCAGCACTGCGATCGCCAATAAGACGAAGATTTGCACCGGATTCAAAGGTTTCAGAATTCGTTGAACCTGTCAATTGTTTCTTTTTTAGCCAATTAAGCATAATCATGATGATTTTTTCGTTTTAGGTTTTTGACTTAACCAGTACAAGGGTTGAATCAGGTTATAAGGTTGCCATTTAGAGGGATTTCTCAAGACAGAAGCTGGTTCTCCTTTTACTATTCGGTCTTCTCGATTAGGTCTGGGATCGTTTCTACCTAAAACTCCAAAGGTAGAAATAGCAAAAAATTTAAGATTTTTCTGAATAATTCTGTCTCTTAAGGTTTGCCTAGTTCGGCGAAGATGCACTCCAAATAAATCTGTTTCCGGATCAATTCTTCCTGACCAAATTTCTCCACGTTCACATTTACTCATCGCCACAGCTAATTTTAAATTTTGAGAACGGCCATAGGTATCCATAAGATCAATAAAGCGACTCATCACTCGGTTGTAAAAATGATCTGTTTCTGGCTCCCATCCCGTTAAGAGAATTAAACAACCATTAACATCAGTAAAACAATCATTCATAAATTCTTCATGAATTGGGTCAGAACTACTCCCATTGACAATATTTTCAAATACTTCTCCGGGATAATCTTTAGCTGTTAAATAAATGATTTCAGGTTGACTGAGTAAATTTTTTTTAACTTCAATTCCAAAAGAATAATAAGATAGCTCATCGACAGTAGTAACACTCTGTCCTGTCGGCTCAAAATCTGCTCCTTGAAGCAAAATGTTTTCTGCTTGTTCAGCTAATTCTCTAGATTCAGGGTTTTGTGGTTTTATTTTAATTCTTTCTCCTTTTACTCCTTGTATACCCTCATTTTGCCAATAAGCTAAAGCGGCTAAATAAGTTGTTTTTCCTGAACTCCTGGGACCGATAATACAAATATTTCCCATTATTATTTCTTAATATCATGTTGATTTTTGTAAGAAACTACCTAGATAAATCCAAGGTAACTCTAGTAAGTCTCTATTTTTAATAGTTGTCATAAAACAACGAACTGATAGCCCTTGAATATGACGATTGAGTTCATTAATTTGAGGATAGAGGGGGCGAAAATAACGCTGTAAAACATATTGATCTCTTTGTTGCCAAGTTAGGGGAGAACGGTAAGGCTTATAAGCCAATTTCTGAGCCTCTACTTGGAGATCAGAAGCAAATAAATCTGCTTTATTTAAACATAGCAAAAGATGGCGAACTTTAGGACAATCTTGGCGAAAAAATTGAACCCAACGTTCAAAGCGATTACACCATTGTTTTTTAGTAATAAAATTATCGGGGTTAGCTAGGGTGGGAATGATCAGATCTCTATGGGGTGGGATAATTAAAAGAATTCCTTCTGCTCCTCTAATAGTATCTAAAAATGCTTTCCATTCGGTTTGTTTGTTTTTTTGCCAACTTTCCCTCCAAATTTCTCCAGGGGTGTCTACCCAATCCAAAGAAATCTTTTTTTTTCCGGCGGGAAGCTCTACCTCAATTTCGATATTTTTATCATAAATTGCTTCCGTCGTGAGGGAACCAGTTGGTTTCATGTCCATTCGTTCTTGATCATAAAAAAAGCTAGTTAAAAACTGATAATCAGGATGAGTCACTTGTACATAATTATTCTTCGGGTTAGCCAACTCCATCAATAAATGGGTTTTGCCTGTGGCACGATCTCCAATATAAATCACCCCCAAACGCTTCACCTCCTATGGGTAACGCTTCATTGGATTAGACTATAGCTTTTTTTGAGCGTTATATTTTATTCTGCCGCTTATTTCTATGATTTTACATAAAATTTAAGTTTTTTGTAAGAAAAATTAAATTTTACATCCTGTAAAACCTTCATAATAGTTAAGGGAGAGTTAAAGAGCAACTGAAAATGAGTCAGGAGACGGAAATCACGTTAACGGTGAAATCGGAAAACAGGTTCTTTCGGCATTGTGGGGAAAAATTTTCATATAGATTCAAAATTCTCTCTGGTGGGAAGGGAGCGCGGCTCAAAACTTGAGGACGCGGATTGGGGTGCGGAACTCGTTCGGCACTGTCGCTCTTGCTATGGTCGGAACTTGTTCCGAACGGACTCTTAAATAATGCAGAACTAATTATTTCTGCGCGAGTCCTATGTATCTAACAACCTTTTCAAATTTTGTTCACATTTTTCGTTGAGGGAAAGATTATTCAATTCTTGAGCTAGTATTAAGGCTTGTTTCCAGTAATTAATACCCGACTCTATATCATGGGTTTTTTCTTCAAATTCTGCTAATCTAATCAGAGTTTCTAATTCTAGATATTGCTCTCCAATCTTTTGAGCTATGTCTAAACCTTGCTGAAGATGTTGATAAGCTAAATCATCTTTTTGAGTGATACTATAAATTTCTCCTAACCCAATGCAAGCATGGGCAAGACTAGCTAGATCTGAAATATCTGAAGCTTTTTTCTTTTCTTCCTCAAAACATTTTTGAGCTTGAGCGAAATTACCCTGTTGACCATAAATTGCTCCCAAGTTTCCCAAGGAAAAAATTATTCCTGCTTCATCATGAAATTCCTGGGATAATTCGAGACTTTTCTGAGTATAACTAAAAGCGTTTTTTAAATCATTAATGCGGTGAAAAGCCTCTCCTAAATTCCTGAATGCAGTTGCTTGATCAATATAATTTTGAGTGTCTTCAGTCCATTTTAAATGCTGATTAAAACAAGAGATAGCTTGATCAATTTGTCCCTGATAGCCATAAAAATTCCCAAGGTTTAAATAAGCAACATTCACAATCTCGTTTTTTTCTGGAGATTCGGGAAGAAGTTGAGCTAAATTCAAAGTTTGCTCAAGACTCTTTTTGGCTTTTTCATACTCACCTAGTATCCCATAGATTGTTGCTATGTTTCCTTCTCCTCTTGCTTTCCAAAAAGAATTATTTAATTCCTCAGCTAAGGACAAGAGTTGCTCAGCGTACTTGAGTGCTTTAGGAAATTGTCCCAGTTCTCGATAAATATAACCTAGTTCATTTAAACAGATAAAATTCGTTGCATCATCAAGATGCCCTAATAATCCTTTACACAATTTTATTTCATCTTCGTAACGTCCCCAGATACGTAATTGTTTATATAGGGGAAAAGAAGTTTGCTCATCTATTTTTAAGGGCAAATCAAACAAATGTTTTGCCTCTTTATACCAATCTAATTGACATAAGCAGAGGAAGGCATCTACATAACGTTTCGCCCGTTCTTGAACAGATAAATCTTGTCCTGTCTTGTCTTTTATATAGCGTTCATAACCGATTAAATGCCAAATAAATGCTCCAAAATGAGCTTTTTCAAAATGACTTCCCGTGGCGGCTAAATTTTCTCCTTTTTGTTTAACTTGAACGAGTTCTCCAAAAGCAGTAAAATTGACATTTTTCAGTTTTTCTTTAACTCGTAATTCAGCAAAGTCAAAATTATTTATCATTTTCTTATCCTTGTTGGTAGTCTTCTAAAAGTAATGAACTGAATCAATATAACCTGTTATATAGCAGTTCCCATAATGGTGAGGTACAAAGTTTGTTGGTTTTAGGCAACAGGTAATAGAGGATAAATTTGGTCTGCATCATTAGAGTAAGAAGCGTTATATATCAGGAAATATTTGGAAAAATACTTACCTTATTTATCACGCTTATTTTTGGGTGTTTTTAAATTCTTAAAAGCAACATTGCGAATTAAATTATGCTGTTTGATATGTATTTCATTTCCTGGGTGTTGTTGAATTTCTACTAAATAACGGTTGAACAAAGTAAGAAGAGCTAGTTCTAAAGCTTCTTCTTCATATTCTAAATATAACTGAAGTTGAAAAAACCAGGCTTGTTTTAATTCAAAATAGGGATAAACTGAGCCATAAATTAGCAACAAATAAGCCGTTTCAAAAAAAGATTCAAGTCTATCTATTGTCCCTTGAATCTCCTCTTCTAAAATTTTTTTGATTAAGTTTTCTTTCTCCGATTTATTACTTAATATATTGGTTTTATAATAATCATTGATGTCTGCCTGTTCAGCTTCATCAATCATTCTTTTTACTCGTCTAAATCGATCTTTATTTTCCTCCCAATATCTCACTATATTTCCATTTAATCTATTAATAATATCACCGGCAATTAAGCGTAAAGCAAGAGGATGTCCTTCATAAATTTCTCCAATGTATTTAAGATGAGCGCGGTTAGTTCCATCGAGAATCAAATCGACTTCTGCTTGTTCAAACAAGCGTTGAAATAGTTGAATTCTTTCCTCTGCATTTAATCCAGTTATTGCCTCAATATGCCAATAATTTGTCTGACCAAATGTTTTAAAATCTGCCGGTTTGTCTTGAGAAGTAATCACAATTCTACTCGGAAAAGCTTCGGCTTCTACTATCTTTTGAAAAAAGTGTCGCCAGAGAGGATCTTTAAATCGATTACTGCCATCTTCAGTTTTTCCTTCTAAGAGATTTTCTACTGAATCAAGCCAAATCAACCGACGATGGGCTACAAGATTATCAACCAATTTATTTAATAATTGTTGTGGGTTCTTTGCTTGTGTTCCCGTCACAGGTTCATCGACGCGATGTAACAACTCAATAGCCACACTGGTAAAGTT
This sequence comes from Gloeothece verrucosa PCC 7822, assembly GCF_000147335.1. Taxonomy (NCBI): domain Bacteria; kingdom Bacillati; phylum Cyanobacteriota; class Cyanophyceae; order Chroococcales; family Aphanothecaceae; genus Gloeothece; species Gloeothece verrucosa. Next base: position 187,485 of record NC_014534.1, on the reverse strand, counting down.
TTGTGCTGTGGGTTGGGATTGTTGATTATCGGGTTGATTAAATCCATCAAAATCGATGGGGACTTCAGGAGGAAAACCGTCTTGGCATAAAACTTCCGCTAATTTGTAAGCTAGGGCTGTTTTTCCAATACCTGTTATTCCCGTAATTACCATAATGCGACAGTCCCCTTTTAGCTTGTTGAGTAATTCACTTTGAACAGACTCTCGTCCAACCCAGATGGGGGCAATGTTTTGCGTCAGTTTTTCTAAGAGATTATCAAGTTCAGCGACTCTTGAAGGCTCGATATTCAAAGCTTGGCAAAATGCGAGAAAACCTTGCCATTGAATGACTTCGCCTCTTAAAAACCGATCTAAAGTCTCTGGTGTGCAGTTCAAAGCGTATCTTCGGACATTAAAAAATTCTTTCCAGGGAGTATCAGGTTCAGCAAATTGACTAGCTTCTGTACATAGATGCTCTCTAGTCCAGCCTTCTTTTTGCTTTTGCGTCCATCGTGTTTTGATTTGCTCATGTCCCGTTTCAGAGAGTTTTACCTTCATTGCTCTTTATTGAATCTACAAAAACTTCAGTTTCTACTATTGATCACTTTAGCTATTAAATTTCCATTTTTTGAAAATAACGCTTTTGAACTGACTAATCAGAAACTAATTGTTTCTCTGATAATTTATTTAGGAAATTTTTAAATCCTCCTAAAACTCGCTAGTACAAGCCTTTTTGAGCTTTTGACTGCTCAATGGTTTTGATTTCTTAGCTCAAGAAAAACGAAGGGTTTCTATGCCTTCGCTCCTGATGAAGAGTGCCTCATTGCTCGTTGTCCTCTTCATAAGGGTAGCAAAATGGCTATTTCTCACATAATCAACCAAACCAATGATAAACAGTTTACCTCATTATCATCTGTATTATCGTCTACATCTGTCCGGGTACTGTCGTCGGATGGAGTCGATGTCAATCACTCATTTAGTGGTCAAATACGAGAGCATCACTATGAGCAACTTTCTTGTTGGCTTGATTTAAAACCAAATGAGGAAAACGATTCAACGGTACAAACCTTTGAAACACTAGAGACCAAAAATTACACACAAAAAGATCCCCTATTCACTTTAAGGACTGTACGAAGAATGTTACAGGATAACGGTCTTCTCTTTGTCTATGATATATCCCAAACCCCTAATATTGAGCAATGTGTGAAGATTCTGTTTTCTTGTACTGGATTTAGTTTGTTAAGTAACATTGGCAACTGTTGGATTCTTCGCAAAAGAGCGTTACTTTGTTTTGATGTGCCCAAGGTCAAAGGTTATCTGGTCAAGGAAGCAGAAACACAGGCAGAAATGGAATCTTATTTCTTATTTCTCAAGAAACGCTATCCTCAATCGCAAAATTATCGCCGAGAAATCGACGATTTATTTACTCACCAATCGGTTATTTTTTTAGCCTATCCTGAACAAAATCCGTCTCAGGTAATCGGTGTTGCACGTTATACCTATTCTATTGCTGAATATGGATACTATTTGCCTTGTCAACTGGCAACACTTTGTGAAGGAAAACACACAGGAAAGCAACTAATATTACCCGAAAATGTAACAAGTATCGGAGAAAGTCTCGCTCTATATGATAAACAGGGAACTGGCAAAATAGGAACAAGTTATCTTGTTTATCAGCAATTGATTCGGGCTATCTTGACTTACAAACATGATATTGCCCACACTGAAATTTCATACACGACTTATCCGAAAGGGGACGAAACGATTGAAGCACTGTATAAAGAACGTTTTGGATTTAAGCATACTCTTCAGGATAATGAAAAGGTTTGCTTAAAATATGGAACATTTGCTGGTCAATGGTATCTCATTGAACTGGAGCAGCCGATGATTAAGCATCAGTACCACAATCCTGACCAGATTTTTCAGAAACTATAGGAGGCGTTTGCAGTGTGAAGTCTAGCTTAATAGGTTTCATATAAATATTAGATTTTGGGAACTTAAGGTAAATTATCTTGAAAATTAGATATATCCTTAAGTGTCCCGAAGTCAATCTCAGCTTTAGATGTCATATTCCTTGCTCTATAAGGGTTTGAGGCTATTTTAAATAGATACCATGTTTGGGGAAATTCCCAAATTATTCCCAAGCTATACTGGCATACTAGGTGCGGTCTGTTCAGCCGAAAGTTAGAAATAAGGGGATGACTGGCTTTTGTCGAGTAACCGATAGGGTAGAATTCGCACTTTACCTGAATCAATTGTATAGTTTTGGTGTGTTATGTATCAACAACAAATTCAACTTTTGGGAAATCCTTGAGCCGACATTCCGCAGACTGTCGCCAATGCCAGAGTAATTCCATTCTACTAAACGAGTAATCGTGCAAAGTACAGAGCAACTATACTTTTAAGGAGCGCATTCATATGTAGTGTGCTGCTATAGGTGATGGTTGCAGAATGTGGGTTCAATAAACAGAGTCAAAATTACTGCTTCTTTTTCAAGGGCATTTTTTAAAAATGGAAGTAAATCAGAGTAACTCGGTTAAGCAGCCATTAAATTTTGTAACAGAGCTAGCGAACAATCCAAAGGGTTTTCAAGAGCTTTGGGAACGTCTGGAGCGCGATAAAACCCTGAATATTCAGTTGACTGGGGCGAGCGCAGGGGCATGGTTTGTGCTTGCCAGTATTGTCGCTGTATTGGGTGGTTCAGGAAGCGCAATTGGCATGATCTTTTTAGTCGCACTGTATCATTTTGGCTGGGGTTTTTATGTTATACGCCACATTTTTGGCTATGTTTTGTCAAAAACAACCAGATTAGTTGTTTTTACAGAGTGGTTGAGGGATTACTGGCGTTGGTTCCTGTTTGGTTTGACTGGTCTCTTATTCCTGTACTTTTCTGTCTGGTTTGGTACGATTGCCTCTTTGATTGTGGGAGGTATCGCCATGAAAAAACTGACAGGGCCATTACGTCAAGAATACTTTGCTGGTAGCCGTCCAATGCTATTTCGATGGTTAGAAAGTGATTATCGCCGGAAGTTGTCCTCTAGGGATCGAGGGATATTCTTTGGTGGTCTGACTATCCCTTCTAGCGAAGCTCACACTCACTTTCGCATTACTGGTGCGGCAGGAAGTGGTAAGACGAATCTCCTAAGACTCTTTATGCAATCGTTTCTCCCTCAAATACAGCCTGGTAGTCACAACAGAGCTTTAATTTACGATCCGAAAAGTGAATTTCTGCCTGTTATTGTGGGAATGGGGGTATCGCAGAATATAGTGAGAATCCTCAACCCGTTTGATGATAGGGCTTATGCTTGGGATTTAGCTAAGGATTTAACCCGTGATCGAGATGCTAATGAGTTAGCCAATATTCTCATACCAGAAAAACCTAACAGCCAGGGAAATTCTGATTTCTTTGACCAAGCATCCCGAAGAATTCTCTCTAGTATTACCCGTTTTTTTATGCGTTCAGCCCCTGGCGCTTGGACGTTACGGGATTTAGTTCTAGCCGCCCAACACCTTGAACTGATCACTCTGCTTTTAAGTCAGGATAAAAAACTTAAACGTAGTTTACTGGTACTTGGATCTGGCGATACTATCGGCAATGTAATGAGTACAGTAGCGGCTCGCATTGGGGATGGACTGGAAACGGTAGCAGCGCACTGTGACTACCATATTCGTGAGGGTCGAACTTTTACCCTTTCTGAGTGGTTAGAAGGAAGTTCAATTCTAATTTTGGGAGCCGATCCTGAATCAGAATCGACCTTACAACCCCTTAACCAACTGTTATTTACCCGTGCATCTCAAATGTTGCTCAGTCGCAAGGGAGCAGAGCAATCTTGGGGAACATCCTACATCATTCTTGATGAGCTAAAAACATTGGGGAAAATCAACAAACTTGATCAAATAGCTGAGATGGGGCGTTCTTTTGGGGTTTCTCTCACAATTGCCTTTCAAACTTATAGCCAGCTAGAACAGGTTTATGGAGATAAAGTCGCTAATGCTCTAATTGCTCAGTTTGATAAATCTGCCTATTTAAGAACAAAAGACCAACCAACTGCTAAATGGGCTTCTGAGCAAATAGGAGATATGAAAGTGGTCTGGAAGGGTGTAAACCAAAGTCATACTCAAGGCCAAATGCTCTTCAGTGGCAGCCAAACCGAAGGTTGGGGAGAGCAAAGAGATTCTAACCCAGTAGCCCGTCCAGATGACTTTATGAATATGCCTAAACCTGATAAAGACACAAGACAGGGAATTAATGGATGGTATCGAGTTGATAACCATGTTTATCACCATGAAATTACTTCATCCTTTTTAAGTCAATATCTGATGTCTGAATCAAAGGGAGTCCGACGGTTAATTGAAGTTCCCCAACTTGCTGAGGATTTGAGGTTATGGGATGAGGAGGATGTTTACCGTTTAGGGATTCATCAGGTTCTCGCTGAACTTGATAGCGAGCAACTCAAGAATTTACCTGTGGAGGATTGGATTGAGTTGCCTGCTCCTCATAATGCTCTTTCCCTTCCTGGGGATTTGGACGACAGTTCGGATGAGGACTATTAATCTAATCATTTATCAACTATTTCAGAGGTTTACAATGAAAGCATTGGCTATTATTATCAACATCTTTTTCCCTGGAATTGGTACTTTAATTGTTGGCAAAATTGGAGAAGGAGTAGCTCAATTTATTTTGGTTATTATAGGAATGATTTTATGTGCGACTGTAATATTCTCCTTCATTGGTATTCCCCTAGTTCTAGCTATGTGGGTTTGGAGTATTGTCAGTGCTGCCACATCCCGTCCAAAAAATCAAAATTTTAGGGACTAAATCACTTTTTAAAAGTAAGCCGGTCTAGTTTCATTAGGCGACTGTCTTTCTTGATTTTTTTGAGATATTCTACTTAATTCACGAGGATCATAGAAATTATGTCAATTCATAAACTTGATCAGGAAATTAAGGAGCGGTTTCAGAGCGCAATAGCTTCTCTAAAATCGCCTGATCCTGATGACTATAAGGGTACTGCTGAAAGAGAGTATCAAAAGGAGTTAGCTCGCATTCTCCAAAAGGATGGGAATAAGGCGGCTAATGTCTCTACGGATCAGCGTATTGCGGGTAAACTAAAAGCGGCGGGCTATGATCTAAGAGAAATCAAAGAAGTCATTGAAAATTATAGTCCAATGGCTGTAAAACCTACTGAACAACAACGTCAATTGTATGCAAAAAGTATTGCTCAAAAAGCACGGGCTTTTAAAGGTGTTGTTCAAGAAAAGCAGTCAGAAGAACGTCGTATTAATTATTTACAAATAGATACAAAAACTAAATTTAATTCCGAACTAACAACTAATCTTGAGGCACAATTTAAATGGATTCATCTTGATCAATTTTACGTCCTTTTAGAACGAAATAAAAAGATAATCTATTTGCCAAAAGAAACACTTATTAATGATAAACATCACGTAATAAGTGTGTTTGTTGTTTCACAGGCTACTTATCAAGATGACAATTTTCTTCTTACTTCATCCGATGCTGATGATTTGAAGAATTATTTTGTTAGTCAATCCTTATTAGAAAATGTTGAAATAGTGGTGGAGTAATTTTTATGAACACTCGGCAAGAAGACTTTCGTGCAGCAAGTCAATATTCAGTAAATTCCAATGGACAAGCTGTATTTTATTCGGGAGGAGCTAATTATTACAGAGCCTATTATTATGCCAATTCCAGTAAAGGTAAAGCAGCAACCCTTGAACGAACTGATACTGGTCGTGCTTTGTTTACTCTCAAACCACTAAATAAGCAGACAAATAATGTTTTTACACGTCATCCTAAACCCTCCGAATATAAGCCGCCACGACCAGGTGATCCACTCAAAGATAATAATTTTGCAGATCGGTTAGGCAGAGTTTCATCTTGGCGTTTTGCAAAGAGTGCTTCTGGCGATGTAAAAACTTTTGTATGTGGAGCAAGGTCGGATTCAGTTTTTCGTAAAATAGAATTGCCAACCCTGATTAGAAATAAAAAAGTTACATCAATAAACGGTGTTGATCGAAAGCATTTTGAAAAAGCGTTTAAGCAAGACCCTAGTGGGAAAAAAGCTTATCGTATGGCTTGTTTAAGTGAATTACGTCAGGATCGTCGTTTAGCTCAAAAAACAGGAGATAAAAAGCTGCTTGCAGATGTCAAGAATAGACAAAATTTATACAGAAGTGAATTTGGGAAAAATAAATCTCCTGTTCTTTCAAATGATCGGTCAGCAAAACTGACTAACAATGCTCGCACTCCTGTTGCTCAATCTCAGCAACCGAAAACATCCAGAAGTATCGGCAATAGTTCCACTAATCCTTCTTCAAGCCAATCTCTGACCAAGACCCCATCGCCAAGCACAAAACCAAAGACGGAAACGCGCTCTCAAACACCTCCGCCTCAGCAATCACCAAAACGTAGTCGTTAACCTGAGTGTCAGACACAAGTGGCTGTGTCTGGAAGCCTTGACATAGATTGACAATAGAAAAAGCTAACGCTCTTTTATCGGTTTTGGGTAGGTTCTTATTAACAACCCACATTCCGCAGGTAAGTCAACAGAGTAAATAATATTTTTGACAGAAGGAACCATCGAATATTATGGCTTAACTCAGGCAGAATCACCTAATATTCACAGATTAATTTAACAAGCTAATCGCAGTTATAACTAAACATATATTTATATTACGAAATTTTATTAAAATAAATGTCCAATCAATATCTATCTTAGATAAGAAAAAAGATGAATAACTAAGAGAATAAAAACAATGTCAAGTGACCAGAGTATCAAAACTATTTTTTCTCAGAAATCATTTTTAGCCATTGCGGCTGAAACTTATGAAAGCTATAAAACAGAAACAGGCGGCATTTTTTTAGGAATTAGAACCCCCAATAAATGGTATATTTTAGAAACCTTAGATCCGGGTCTAAATCCTATCTTTCGCCCCGGCTATTTTGAGTATGATAATGCTTATATTAACCACCTGTCTAACAAAATTGCCAGATTTTACCGAGAACCTATAGAAGTTCTTGGGCTATGGCATAGACATCCGGGCAGTTTTGATTACTTTTCCTTAACTGATGATAGAATTAATAAAAAATATGCTTCTCAACATTCTGAGGGAGCTATTTCTGCCTTAGTTAATTTTGACCCATTTTTTCGATTAACTATGTATCATGTTTCCCTCCCTTCTCAACCTCAGTTACGACCCCAATATACTAAGCTTTCTATACAAATTGGAGATCAATTAATTCCCAAAAAATTACTAATTATCAAATCTTTATCCGATTATTTATCAATATTTAATGATTAATCTTATTCAATTTAATTCCATAACTATTAGCTTTTTTGTCCCTTAACTTAATTGACGATGAGTGAATTATCAGGCTATAATTTTCAAAAGTAAACTTTCAGACTATGCCCAATCTCAATACCAGTCCTACCGTCAAAAAACGAATTTTGCTCTTCTTAGAAAGACTATTAACTCATGTTAATAACGAATCACCAGATAAAGGTTTTTGGTCGAATCAACTATCCTATCAGTGGCTGAAAGATAGTGAATCACATCCTAAGCTGATTGTCAATACAACTTTAAAAATATTAACAGATTTTTGTCACGGAATTACTAAGCAAAAGTTAAAGGCTACCATTACTGTGGAACAGATGAGAAATGACCTTAAGGTTTTACAAGAATGGGAAATACTAATAGATAATAGAGTCAAAACTCAAGGCACAGCAAAATTGCACTTTACTCTAAATCTTTGGCATTCATCGACAGAAGAAAATTTGAGAAAATTTGAGGAAGAGTGGGATAAGCGTAAATCTGGTGGCAGCCCAAACTTAGCTAATCAAACAGAAATAAATTATGATAATTTCGGATTGATTCCTGATATTTCTCAGATTTATGGTAGAGAGAAAGAACTAGCATTATTAAAAGAAAAGTTTTTTCAAAATACTACTCCCTGTAAAATTATCGGAATTTTAGGAATAGCAGGAATCGGAAAAACATCCCTTATCTGTAAACTTATTGAACAAATTCACGAAGAATTTCGCCATGTTATTTATTGGTCTTTTTTGAATCCCCCTTTACCCCTAGAATTTCTTGAAAATACAAGTAATATTATTTCACAACATATCAGTTTCAATGCAGAAGATAAATTTAAAATAAAACTGATAAAATTTATCAAGATACTAGCAAAATCTCGTTGTTTATTATTTTTAGATAATATTGATGCAATTATTGAGGATGAAAACTATCGAGAATATAGCGAAATTTTACAAGCAATTGGTCAGTCAAAGCACAAAAGCTGTTTAATTATAACCAGTCGAAAAATTCCTCAAGAACTTGAATCGTTAGCAGGAAATAAGACTTCAACCTATTTCCTAGAGTTACAAGGACTTGACTATCAAACTGGACAGCAAATTTTTAGAGATATTGACACCTTTCATGGCTCAGACGATGAATGGCGATTTTTAATTCAACAAGTCTGTCATGGCAATCCTTTATTCATCAAATCTATCGCTCATCATATTCAACGACTTCATCATAATAACCTCTCGGATTTTCTTTTGAAAGGTAATCTTCTTATAGAAAAAATAGAGTCTATTTTAAATTCTTACTTTGAGCAACTATCTGATTTAGAAAAAGCGATTATTTTTGAGTTAGCGATTAATCGAAATCCAGTTTGTTTGTCAGAATTAAAACAGAATATTATAATTGAACCTGACAGCAAAAGTATAGAAGAAGGGATTAGATCATTATCTACAAAAATTCTGTTAGATAAAAAAGATGACTACTTTACAACACATCCTCTAATGATTGAATATTTCACTCAAAAAATCATTACAATAGCAACAGAAGAAATTAAAACTAAAAATTTCCAATTATTAAGAAGTAACGCCTTGACTAAAGCTACTGTTTCGGATTATATAAAGAAGATTCAAGTTAATGTTATTTTACACCCAATAATTAAGAATTTAATTCATAATTTTCAAGAAAATAATGTAGAAAGCAAACTAATTGAGTGTTTAAATACATTAAAACATAAGCCTTCTGGACAAATTGGTGGCATTGCTGGCAATATTATAAACTTACTTAATATACTGAAAAAAGGTCATTTAAGACACTATGATTTTTCCCATATCCCTATTCGACAAGTCGATTTCTCAAACATTAAACTCAACCAAGTAGATTTTTCATATTCGCAGTTTTTTGACTGTATTTTTCCTCAAACTTGTGGCAGTATTTTATCAATTTCTTGTAGTCAGTTCAATCGCTCTCTTCAAAGAGAATATCTTTTAGCAACTGGTGACAGTCATGGAATGATTTACCTCTGGAAAGTCAAACAAGACGGAAAATTAGAATTAAGCAAAAGTTTTCCTGCCCATGGAAGCTGGGTGTGGTCAGTAGCCCTAAATGCTGAGGGACAGTTACTAGCAAGTGGAGGACAAGACGGAATTTTAAAAATTTGGTCTATTACAACAGATCCATCTCTAAATTGTCATTCTTTGCCCCATCCTTCTCAAAAACATCATGCTCCTATTAGATCAGTTACTTTTAGTCCTGATAGTAAGTTTCTAGCGACAGGAAGTGAGGACAAAACTATCAAAATATGGTCAGTTGACACAGGAGAATGTCTCCACACCCTTGAAGGGCATCAAGAACGAGTAGGTGGTGTTACCTTTAGTCCAAATGGTCAACTTTTAGCAAGTGGGAGTGCTGATAAAACTATCAAAATATGGTTAGTTGAAACTGGAAAATGTCTCCATACTCTTAAAGGACACCAAGATTGGGTTTGGCAAGTTGCCTTTAGTTCAGATGGTCAACTTCTAGCAAGTGGCAGTGGAGATAAAACCATCAAAATATGGTCTATTATAGAAGAAAAATACCAAAATATTGATACTTTAAAAGGACATGAAAACTGGATCTGGTCAATTGCTTTTAGCCCAGATGGTCAATATATAGCCAGTGGTAGTGAAGATTTTACACTGCGATTATGGTCAGTTAAAACCAGAGAATGTCTTCAGTGTTTTAGGGGATATGGCAATCGATTATCATCAATTGCTTTCAGCCCCGATAGTCAATATATCTTGAGTGGTTCTATAGATCGTTCTATCAGATTATGGTCTATTAAAAACCATAAATGTCTTCGACAGATTAATGGTCATACTGACTGGATCTGTTCAGTAGCTTTTAGCCCCGATGGAAAAACATTGGTAAGTGGGAGTGGAGATCAAACGATTAGATTATGGTCAGTTGAAAGTGGCGAAGTGATTAAAATTTTACAAGAAAAAGATGATTGGGTTTTATTATATCAAGTCGCGGTTAGTCCGAATGCTCAATTGATTGCTAGTACCAGTCACGATAACACCATCAAACTCTGGGATCTCAAGACAGGTGAAAAGTACACTTTTGCCCCAGAACATCAAAAGCGAGTGTGGGCACTTGCTTTTAGTCCCAATAGTCAAATGCTGGTGAGTGGTAGTGGAGACAATTCTGTTAAGCTTTGGTCAGTTCCGAGAAGATTTTGTCTCAAAACTTTTCAGGAACATCAGGCTTGGGTATTATCAGTAGCTTTTAGTCCTGACGGAACATTAATAGCAACTGGTAGTGAAGATCGAACTATTAAACTCTGGTCTATTGAAGATGATCTGACTCAATCTTTGCAGACTTTTAAAGGTCATCAAGGAAGAATCTGGTCTGTTGCCTTTAGCCCTGACGGTCAGCTATTAGCCAGTTCAAGTGATGATCAAACGGTCAAACTTTGGAAAGTCGAAGATGGTACATTAATTAATAGTTTTGAAGGTCATAAATCTTGGGTATGGTCAGTGGATTTTAGTCCCGAGGGAAAGTTACTAGCAAGCGGGGGTGATGACGCAACAATCCTAATTTGGGATGTTGAGACAGGTCAACGTCGTCAACTCCCGTGTGAACATACTAAAAGTGTGAGGTCAGTGTGTTTTAGTCCCAACGGTCAAACATTGGCCAGCGCAAGTGAAGACGAGACCATTAAACTTTGGAATGTAAAAACAGGAGAATGTCAAAATACTTTATATTATCCTAGACTTTATGAACAAACAAATATTACGGGAGTAGAAGGGTTGAATTGTGAAACGATCAACACAATGAAAATTTTAGGAGCGTTTATTGTCGATTAACAAGATTCGTTTATTGTTCATTTTTCACGGGGTGCAAGATGTGAGGTTTCCCAAAGTTAATAAAGCCTTAATGCTTCAAAGTCCTTAGCTGACAAGGGTTTTCCACTTCAAAAAGTTGTTAATGCTTTGGGCAAAGTAGCCAATTTATGATGGGGACACATTATTAAGCGAACGCGCTGCGTCAGTACGTGAGCCTGTTTGCAAGAAGTAAAAATGCTACTTTCATAAGCCTATTTTTTTGTCAATAGGTGACTCCTAAATTTAATAGTTTCTCATTACAGTTCATTTAAACTAAGGAAAAAATCATGGCAACTATTTACGTTAAAACCGGTTCCACAGGAAATGGTTCTGTATGGAATAATGCCTATGGCAATTTAACAAGTGCTATCACTGCCACACAATCAGGGGATGAGATTTGGGTAGCGGCAGGTATTTATAAACCCACTACGGGAACGGATAGAACTGCAAGCTTTACTCTGAAAAATAATGTAGCTATTTATGGAGGATTCACCGACACAGAAACTGCCCGAAATCAGCGTAATATTACTAATAATGTTACGATTTTAAGTGGTGAAATTGGCGCGGCGGGAATTAACAAATTGTAACAAATGGGAAAGTTTGTATAAAATCCCAGTGATTTTGCACAAACCCCAATAGGAGACAACATTCATTTACGAGGTTTTTACAATTATGGCGACTATTACTGGTACCACAGGGAATGATAATTTAGCTGGAACCGATAGTGGGGACAATATCAACGGAGGGAGTGGAAACGACACCATTTCGGGTAATGCTGGGGGTGACGAAATTTATGGGGAAGATGGAGATGATGTCCTCAATGGTGGCAATGATGGTGACGCTCTTCTTGGAGGTATAGGTAATGATATTCTCAATGGAGATGCTGGAAATGATAATCTTTTCAGTGATGCTGGAAATGATACTATTAATGGTGGCAGTGGGACAGATAATTACAATGCAGACTACAGTAATGCCAGCAGTGGATTAATCATGACTTACGACAGTGCTACTGGAAATGGTACTATTGTTGTAGGTAGTGAAATTGATACCTTTACTTCCATTGAACTATTTAATTACTTCCAGGGAACTAACTTTAATGATGTCATTTTTGGTGGTTCTGCTAACGACTTCCGTATCAACGGAGGGAGTGGAAACGACACCATTTCAGGTAATGCTGGGGGTGACGAAATTTATGGAGATGATGGAGATGATGTCCTCAATGGTGGCAATGATGGTGACGCTCTTCGTGGAGGTATAGGTAATGATATTCTCAATGGAGATGCTGGAAATGATGGTCTTTTCAGTGATGCTGGAAATGATACTATTAATGGTGGCAGTGGGACAGATAATTACAATGCAGACTACAGTAATGCCAGCAGTGGATTAATCATGACTTACGACAGTGCTACTGGAAATGGTACTATTGTTGTAGGTAGTGAAACTGATACCTTTACTTCCATTGAACTATTTAATTACTTCCAGGGAACTAACTTTAATGATGTCATTTTTGGTGGTTCTGCTAACGACTTCCGTATCAACGGAGGGAGTGGAAACGACACCATTTCGGGTAATGCTGGGGGTGACGAAATTTATGGAGATGATGGAGATGATGTCCTCAATGGTGGCAATGATGGTGACGCTCTTCGTGGAGGTATAGGTAATGATATTCTCAATGGAGATGCTGGAAATGATGGTCTTTTCAGTGATGCTGGAAATGATACTATTAATGGTGGCAGTGGGACAGATAATTACAATGCAGACTACAGTAATGCCAGCAGTGGATTAATCATGACTTACGACAGTGCTACTGGAAATGGTACTATTGTTGTAGGTAGTGAAACTGATACCTTTACTTCCATTGAACTATTTAATTACTTCCAGGGAACTAACTTTAATGATGTCATTTTTGGTGGTTCTGCTAACGACTTCCGTATCAACGGAGGGAGTGGAAACGACACCATTTCAGGTAATGCTGGGGGTGACGAAATTTATGGGGAAGATGGAAATGATGTCCTCAATGGTGGCAATGATGGTGACGCTCTTTTTGGAGGTATAGGTAATGATATCCTCAATGGGGATGCTGGAAATGACTATCTATCTGGTGGTAATGGAAATGATACCCTACAAGGAACAAATAACGGTGTCGGTGAACGAGATCCCCTAGAAGGAGGAACAGAAAGCGATCGCTTTATCCTTGGAGATACGACAAAAATCTTTTATGATGATGGTAATAGCACCCTTGCAGGCAGTAACGACTACGCCCAAATCAATGACTTTAACCCCACCGAGGATATTATTCAGCTTAACGGTTCAAGTAATAATTATTTGTTGACGGTTTCTGGTAGTAATACTAACCTCTACATCAACAAACCTGGAACCGAACCCGATGAATTAATTGCGATTATTCAAAATCAAACAGGATTGAGTCTAACAAACCCTTACTTTAGCTATGTTAGCTCAAATAGCGCACCCGTCCTCAACGATACTACCCTCACCGTCCCCGAAAATAGTCCCTTAAACACCCTTGTAGGCACAATTACCGCCACCGATGCCGATAATAACCCTTTAACCTACAGTATCACCGCAGGGAATCCCAACCTTGATGGTGACGCAACCCCCGCCTTTACCATCAATAATAACGGACAAATTCGCGTTGCTGACCCCGATGACATCGACTTTGAACGCAACCCCAATAACCCCTTAACCGTCACCGTCAGCGATGGTAGCTTAACCGACACCGCAACCATTACCGTTAACCTCACCGATGTCATCGAAACCCCCAACCGTCCCCCCGTCGCTAACGATGCTACTTTTACCCTCGTTAAAACCAGTCCCATTAATACCGCAGTCGGTACAGTTACCGCAACTGACCCCGATAATAACCCCTTAACCTACAGTATCACCGCCGGAAATTTAGACAGCGATGGGGATAATATCAAAGCATTTAGTATTAGTAATGCGGGGGTAATTACTATTACTGACCCTGACGATATTAGCAGTCAAACAAACCCCTTTAACCTAACAGTTACGGTTAGCGATGGGAACTTAACCGATACTGCCGCTATTACCGTTAATTTAACCAGTCCTGTCAACCGTGCGCCAGTCGTTAATGATGGTGTTTTCAGCATTTCAAAAAACACTGCTAACGGTACAGTAGTCGGCACAATTAACGCCACAGACCCCGATAATAACCCCTTAACCTACAGTATTATTGCGGGTAATCCAGACACAGATGGGGATAATATCAAGGCATTTGCTATTAGTAATACGGGGGTAATTACTGTTACTGACAAAGATGATATTCTAGCCCAAACTAACCCCTTTAATCTTACCGTTCAGGGAAGTGACGGCAACTTAACCGATACCGGAATAGCTACCATTAACCTCAATAATGTTAACCCCCTTTCCTTCCAACTGAAACTCTATGAAGACAATAACGGCGCAGTAGGCAGTGAAATTACCGGCAATACTGCCATCAAAGGCAATAAATTCTTTGCCGAAATTTTAGTGGGAGATACTCGTACCAATGCGGCAGGATTAGTCATCAATGCGCTTAACTTTAATTTTGCTCCTGATGTCGCCCAAAACCTCAATAACTTCTCAGACATTAGTAATGTCAATAATCCCTTAGTTACCTCTAATTTTCCTCTATTCCGAGGGGGAACATTAGACAATACTAATGGGACAATTACTAACCTGAGTGGCGGTTCACTTCCTCAAGGAAATCAAGGTTCTGCTATTGGTATTAATCAACTCTCTCGCTTTGGTTTACTGCAATTTGATGTCGTCGGAACCAGGGATAATTCAAACCTAACCCTTACCTTTGATGCCAGTCAAATTGGTTTCGCCGATGGAACCTTCGCCGACCCCAACGACACACTTACCCTAACTCGTAATATTATCATCAATGATGCTCCTATTGTTAACCAGATTAACAACGTTAACCTAGCAGAAAGAAGTGCCGCCGGAACCGTTGTAGTAGCGGATAACTTAGTAGAAGCAACCGATGATAATTTAACCGGCCAAGCAGTAACATTTAGCCTCAGTACCTCCCCCAAAGATGCGTCAGGAAATGGCCTTTTTGCTATCAATGCTACCACTGGAGAAATTACTCTCACTCAAGCCGGTTTTAATACCATTGACTACGAAAGTGGAGTTACATCCTATCAATTAGGAGTGAAAGCAACCGACGGATTTAAACTTTCTACAGAACGCCTATTTAGCGTCAATATTACCAACGTTAATGAAGCAGGAATCTCTGTCGATAAAACTGCCATTACTTTTGGGACTCGCCTCTCTCAATACCGACAAGGTGCAACAGATAGCCTTTTTGTTCGTCCCAATTTTGCCGATAAAACCCAATTCATTGAAATTACTAATACCGCCGTAGGAACCAATGATATTCTGGCTATTTCTAGTATTACTATCAATGCTCAAAATGTTACGACTAATGCTAACTTTAGCAATGGTGATCTTTTACTAAATCCTGGAGAAACTCGCCGAATTGCTTTAAATTATGCCCCCAAAGCGGCGCGAGAAGACTTTAACTTACTTAATGGATTAGTCATCAATAGTAATGCTCAAAACAGTCCAGCGTTCAATATTCAACTAGCCGGAAAATCTACCTTTAACAGCGATATTTCCTACGACGGTAAAGTCAATTTAACGGACTTAAATACCTTACAACGTCCTGGTTTATTTGGTAGTAGTAGTGGACAAAATAACTATGACCCTACTGCTGATATTACTGGAGATGGACGTATTAATTTAGCTGAATTAGTTTCTTTAAATGCTGAATTTGGATTAGTTGTTTAAGTTCAATAATCTGTTTTTTGTAACCAGTAACGTAATAATTGATGTGGCAACAGTTGAAGATGGAGAAATAATCGTTATTTGTACTGTTTTTACTGGCTTTACAGCCTCTAAATACTCAGAAAATACTTTGATTACTCCATTTTTAACAGTCGCCATTAATTTGAAGAATGACATCTACTTGGTTTTTTAAAGGTCAAACTTTTGTTTTGTTACATGAGAGGAAAATTTAATCATGACTATTCTTACTTCTCAATTTAACCTCAGAACCGATAATAACGGCTTAGCCGGTGTAATTCTCAACAGTCCTTTAAATACGGGAGATACCTTTTTTGTTGAGGTTTTAATGGGAGATATTCGGAGCAATGCTGTGGGAATTACTAGCAGCAACATTAATCTATCTTTTGCTCCCAACCAATTACAAAATATTAATAGTCCCTTTGATACAGTTTCTTTAAGTAGTCCCTTATTACCTTCTACTTTTCTTTTAGGAAGAACAGGAAATTTAGATAATAATATTGGATTAATTACTAATTTAGGTGCCGGTTCTATTCCTAGTTTTGGCATTGGTTCACCCATGGGAATTAATCAATTAGATACTTTTAGTTTATTCCATTTTCAAGTCATAGAGATGAACAATTCTATCCTCACCCTTAATATTGATTTATCCCAAACCGGTTTTGCTGATGGTACATTTGCCAATCAATCTCCTAACCAAAATCAATTTGCACAAACAATTATGATCAATCATTCTCAACCAATTACTGAATCTTCCCCTATATTAGCTATTTTTTTAGTGGGGACTTTATTACTGCTAAACAAATTTTTGATTACAGAGCTATTCCCTAATCGCATAGATCGTAATAAAGGAAAAGCTAATAAATTTTTCAAAAATTAGATACATTTACACTGACTAGCTCTCGCTTTTTCCTTCTAGTTTTATTCCGAACTCACCTTAACTATTAACCTACTATGAAGATTTTGCCAACTAACTTGTTTACCGTTTCCGCATTAATTCTTTCGGGGTTCTCGCTCCTGTCTGGAACAAGACAAGCGCTTAAGAGCGATCAAATATTTTCAGATCTTTTTATAGCCCAGTCTAGTTCTCGATCAATTTCTGCTTTATGTTCTGGATTTGATTATGCCACGGGAACGCTGTTTAATTATATTTTTGTAGGATTTAGATTGTTTTTTTGCAGTTATGCAAAGTAGTATTAATTGGGAATTTTCTATTTTCTAGACATTATACATCAACAGTTGGAGTAACAACCTTAAATTACTCTCCGACAGACTGTTTTCAAACCTTCCCCTTTCCCCTAGTTTGTTGTGAGGACTTAAGTTCTCAAAAAAGCAATAAAGCGCCGACTACGAACCCTAATAATGACTTAGTAAACCAACTCGAAGAAATCGGGGAAAAATACTACAACCACCGCCAACAAATCATGTTAACGCGACAAGAAGGACTAAGCAAAACCTATAACCGTTTTCACAACCCCGAAGAAACGAGCAAAGATATTAAACAATTACGTCAACTTCATGTTAAAATAGATTATGGTGTAGCAGCCGCTTATAGATGGAAAGACCTCAACTTAGATCACGGCTTCCACCAAACCAAACAAGGATTAAGATATACAATATCTGAAGCCGCTAGACGAGAAATTTTAGACCGATTATTATAATTAAATCATCAGAGATACGCCGAAGAAGTCGCCATCGGATTGCATGATAAGGAACCCCAAAAAGCTAAAACAGGAGGAAAGAAAAAAGGTAAAATAAACGTAATAGAAGGACAACAAAGTTTATTTTAAAATGCTACTAATCATCACCCAACCTGCTACAGACGAACAAATAAACCAAATGCAGAAGTTTATTATGGATTAATGATTAAACTTGCTGTAGATGTTAAATTAGAAATTTTAGCAGGAGGGGGTGAACTTCATGCAGATTTTGAACAAATATTACTATAAAATAGCAGCGAACAGGAAAATATATGGGGCGCTGACTGGTATCCTGAATTAAAAAAAGTTGGTTTTGAATCACTAATTAATATTCGTCCCCGTCAAAATAACCGCAGCATGGAAATTAAAAACCTTATATTAAGAGAAAAAATAGAAAAACTTGTTCGACATTTATTGGAGATAAACTAATGGAACGTCAAGCATTATATGAAAAATATAAAACCTTAAATTGGGAACAACAGTTAGGTAATTTAGCTTTAACATTATCTAATATATCAAAACAGTGTCTTATTTCTCGTCAGGATAAATTAACCAGTATGCTATTAAGAGAAGCTGCATTAATGATTGAATGGTCAGCGCCTAATGTTCCTTCTCAATATCACTATTCATTAGCTGCCATTCAAAAAGAATGTTTAAAATGGCAAAGAAATTTTCCGATAGAAGAAGCACGGGAAATATTATCGTTTAATAGGAGCCACCATTCAGAAACCGTTTTAATGATGACAAACTTATTAGATGAATTTGAAATGATTTCTATTGCTTAAGAGGGGAAAATAGATTAATGTAGGTTGCTCCTAGGGCACGAGATCGTCCCCTACCATTGATAACAGGGTAATAGGTTCACTTATAACTGGAGTTTGGACTAACGCTAGACACAAAAAATCTCTACGCTTCAAACAGATTCATAAATTTTCTAGATTTACGTTTAAATGTGATTGCCAATTTTAACCGCTCAAGGGGCAGGGCAAACGCATCTAATTGACAAAATTATTGCCAGAAGCCGCTTTTAACTTTCCTCTCATAGTCTGCGGTCATTGTTAAAAACTCTTTTTCCTTCTTTTGAGTAAAATTACTTAATCAAAAACACTCTTCTTATCAAAATAATTAAACAATTATCGACATCAATTAAAAAACTGATGTTAAATGAAAAATATTGAAGTTATTTAACTAAAAACTAAACCTATAAACAATTTAGTCAACCGCTTAAAACTTTAAGTAAATAATTTTCATCCCAACCGGCTTTTTTCCTTTTAGCTTTAACTCCAACTTTTTGAGTTTTTTCTTGTTTTAAAAGATTTAAACCCAAGTGTCTGAGAATTGCTATGTTCGCTGGTGCATTATCTTTTCTTATTCTTGAATCATCCTCACAAAATTGAACGTCTAAAACCCAATGGCACTGGTTTTCTATACACCAATGCTCTCTTATAGCCTTAGAAAATAATTTAATATTATTGTTTAAACTACTAATAAAATATCTTCTATCTAATGAAGTTTTATCAGTTCCGTTTTCCACTCTTAAATAATCAACATAGCCGATAGAGTTTAGATTTAACCACTGCCAATCCGGATCGATTTCTTCAGCAACATTACTTAACATTTGATAATACCTGACTTCTTGCCGCCCATGACCCTCATCTTTAACTTTATATTCACTTTTTATAAAGCCTTCAAAATTATTGATAAGTGCTTTTTTAAATAAAGCTTCTACTTTTTCATAAAGATTTACTTGATTCTTCTTTAAAGTAATAACGTAGTCAGCATCTTGCTCGGTAATTTGTTTAACTATTTCTTTTTGACATCCAATCGCATCTATAGTAACTATACATCCTGAAAGTGAAAGGACTTTTAGAAGTTGAGGACACGGGTGCGCCGTCGCACGGCGCACCGTGAGTTGTCCGTCAGGTATTGCTGTAATTTCATTCGATTTTTCATCAACTATCGACTGTCCTAAAACTAACCCGTTAGTTGTTGCCCACGCACTCACCATTTGAACTGCTGACTTATCTTTACTTTTATCATAAGAATGCCTAATGGTTTTTCCATCAATTGCTACTATTTCTCCCTGTGTCAAGGAGCTAATTGATTCAATCCATTTTAAAAAACTTTGCTGTAATTTTTCTGGCTCTAAAAGAGAAAAAACTCTCGCAAATGTGTCATGTGAGGGGATACCATTAGGCAGTTCTAAGAACTTTTTTAGCCATTTATATTTACATTTTCCAAAAAGCTCTATATCAATCCAACTATCAGCACCACAAATAACAGCACAAATAGTTATGGTAATAATATCAATTAATTTATGTTTTTTTGTTCGTTCAATTCTCGGATCTTCTATCTTTCCAAAAAAGTCTTCTATAGTTGTTTTCGGTTTAAGTTTCATAAAAGAATATAAAAGTTCTTTAAAAAAAATACTTTTTTCTTTCCCTTCTGCCCAAAAAAATAGTTTTTTTTTAATCTTCGTGAAATATTTTCGTCCTTTTTTATTAAGAATAATTAAGAAAAGTGAATTTTTTTGAGGTTAATCCTAAGCCGCACTCAAAATCAATACACATTAATTCCATTTTGTCAATAAAATTTAGATGCGTTTGCCCTGGTAGTCGGTTCTTCCGTTAATTCTTTCTCTTTAGCCTCATAAAAGCGACAGGCTGTATAACCTAAAGTGTAGAGCATGGTGGCATTGGTACTGGCCCCGATCATCGCTCCGGCTAAGGGGATATTCCTCATGAAACCCAAACCCGCTTTGAGAGCGTTCCTTCCCCCCAGGGCAAGACCAAAAATGGCTAAAACCTCTCCCTGTCTGGCCTGATCTTGTAAATCCTGGTCATAAGCCGCAGCTATCTCATAGATCATTTCCGTCTGTAATGCGCCTTTTTGCGGCAAAGTCTACCGCCAACAGTGCCGCCGCAGAACCCGGCAAAATACTGCTAACAAATCCTATCCCACTTGCTTGTGTAGCCTTTGAGAGTATGATTCGATGAGCGATCTCAAAGGACGATTCTTGATTGTATTTAGCTTTGAGCCGTTGAACCTCTTTTTGGGCTTTCATTAAATCCACAGAACTGCTCATCCCTACCAGCCAATCTAGCTTAAATACCCCTGCCAGTTTTTGCACGAAGGGATTTTTCACCAGGGGAAGATTACCTATAGCCGTCATCGCCCGTCCCGCCTCTGAGGTAGCTTGCTCGATCAACTGATAGGTAAGAGAAGCCGCTTTTTGGCCGACCGAGTGAGTCCTCTTAACAACTTCTGCGCCAGCATTACCGATAAAGGAAGTTAAAAATGCTGTTTTATGCCGAGAATTCCCTATTGAGGAATTGAGAGAGCGATCAATTTTTGGGTCAGATGAAGAGGGGGAATGATCTTTACTCATTTTTATTGGGAGCGAGTTCAACTAACAAATTTCGTATCTATTAAAAAAACTTTATTTTTTGATTATGATTTATTTAAACTCAATTCGCTTCAACCCTTTGAAGCATTGTTGAAATAGCGGGTACATCCAGGGGTTAGAGAGGAAATTTATTAAGTTTTATGACAAATATCTTCCAAGACTTGACAACATCTGAAAATCGATTTAACTTAACAAAATAATTGACGAAAAATTTAACGAGTAAGTCAAAAAAAATTTAATCGTCAATGAAGTTAGAAGATTATTAAAGACTTGACAAGAGTTCAACAAAGTTTTTACCCATCTCAATAAAAGTTTCTCTTCCTTTAAGAGAGCTTAAATGCGGCTTAATTCCGAGCCAATTAAACATCGCAACCGCAACGTGCAAGGAAACAATCATGAGCAATTCAGAATATCAAATAGCAAAAGGTTTACAGACGGGCGATAACATTAATCAGGCGCTCGCCGAGCTTACAGTCGCCAAAAGCGCGTCAATGCTGAAAAACGCTCTCAAGAGCGATTTTAATACGGTTCTAGAAGCCAGGCTTACCGAGGCGGTATCTGCCGTCTTGGTAGAACACGCAGAAACATCCCAACAATTTGCCCAACATTTCTTAATGCAGACAAAGACTAAATTAGCAGGGCATTTGGTTGATAGTCAGCATCATCATCCTATAGTGTCGATCCCCGAATCAATGTCGTTATCACAATTAGAAAGTTTCGATGTTGATTTAGACGCAGAAGTGGCCAGGATTGCGGATGAAGCAGGAACCTTGACCATCGATGTCAACCCAGATAGCTTCATCGGCTTCTAAATGCAATTTCACCCGTCTCATCGGGGGCAATTGCTCCCGGTGTCTCTTCAAATAAGGAAAGGAAAAAAAAATGTACACCACTGAACAAATCCTAGAAATCGCGCAACTTCCCGAAACCTGTTTTCGCTACAGATGTCACATTGAGAATTTGATTGATTTCTATAAGTGGGCAAAACAACAGTGGACGGCGAGTGCCCTCAAGGAATTCACTACCGAACATAATTTAAATTTACGAAGACAGGGAGATCGGGCCAGACTGGGCTGGTTAATGGCGATCGAGTATGTCAAATGCCTTCCCCCGGCACAACCTGAACCCTCTGCGCCGCTTTCTAACTCGCAACAATTACAACAATCATCGTCGCTTGTTGAGCATTCATTAAAAGAAACTCAAGTCGTTAAAGTTTTAGCTACGGCAATCGCTTACTTACCCCCCGTTCCCCCAACCAATGGCTTAGAAAAAACTGCGCCGTACTCGATTTTAGGTCAACCCATTTATTTTGATGAGCTTGTGAGGAATTATAAAATCCTAGCGCAAAAATGGCATCCAGATTTGTGTAATCATCCTGAAGCTAAAGATCGTTTTCAGTTAGTAACGGCTATTTTTCAAGAGTTAAAGGCCAATTGGTTCAAAAAGTATTCTCCACTAATAGCGGCTTGCGCTATCGGTCCCGAAAACCTTAAAAGGGCAAAAAGTAAAAAGTTTTCTTTTACGCCTGAAAGTTTTTGGGCTTAGAATTAAGGAAGATCTAAATTTTACCTAACCCACACCGATGCCGAGCAAGAAAGTTTTTGTCAAAGAATACACTATCCGCGCCCATTATCGCACTATTCACACTCGTGTTTTTCATCTAATCTGTAGTCACTGCCATGACGCAGTTAAGCGAGAAACCTACGCGAATTCTTGCCCGAAATATGGAAATCAGTGTAATGGAGTAGCGGCTAAATGTAAAAGATGTGAAAATAAAAGTTAAATTTTTTTGAGTGGAGCAGGAATTTTAACCGATGTGCTAATCATTAAATTATCCCTCATTTGAAAAGTGAAGATTTTTTACTCAAGTCACAAAAAGCTAACTGACTTTTTCTTTGAGCGAGACAGGGAAATTCATGAAGCCAAAACTCATGAGAGAGTAAAATTTAAAAGTTAATTAATTTTACTCTCTCATTTTTTCCATCAAATCAACGGAGCAAGTAAAAAAATTTGGCTCCAACCACTCGAAAATAAACTACAATAAAACTGATTCAATTAATAATAGATGATGTCTGCTGTATCTTCACTAGCTACTGAACCAACTACCGATTCTAGCCAAGCCACATCAATCCAATATTCAGCATTTGGGTATGTCTTGGGGCATTTAGAATTAAATGCTGAAAATACCAAGATAGGAAAACTGTTACTGACTGATGGGACGATTTTACCTGTTTACCTTTTTCATCAGTCGAAGCTCGAGCAAATATCATTAGAGAAACTTTATGCTTGGCGAATTTATTTTCGGACAGATCGTGAACAAAATTTAAGCGGCTTAAAACTCGTAGAAGCTATTGAAGTCAAAGACTCTAGCAAGCTAGAGAAATTGCTGCCATCTTATGCCGCACTGGATCATTTTCGCATACGTGCCCGTATTCATAATGTTTGGAAAGGCCAGATTAGCTTACGCTTAGAACGCAACAACGTACCCCCTGGGAAGGAATACTTACCCCAATGGAAACCGTTTTACATTACTGTACTGGGAAAGCTAGAACCAAGAGTAAACAAGGGAGAAGCAATAGAAATAACAGCACGACGATTCGGGATGCAGCTTCACCTAGTCGAGGCTAATCCTATTGATGAAACTGTTGTGGAGTCCAAAACGGATAAAAAAAGGAAAAAAAGCCAATCTAATCCCGAAAAAGGGAGTAAAATGGAATTTAATCCTGAAATAAATCAAAGTACCGAATTTATTGCCGAAGAAGCTCAAGAAATCGAAATTAACTCAAGTACGGTGGCAAGTTCAGCAGTTACATCAACAACAGCTACAGAGACAACTCAGGCATCAACACAAGTTACAGCCACAGATTCTACATCAGTCATTACATCAACCACTACAGCCGAGACAAATTCAGAGACAGGAGTAATTATGATCAATGGCAAAACACCAGAAGTAACCATTAAATTTAGTGAACGGCCTGATGTACCCGAGACAGGGAAAAAAGTCACCCTACAAGTAACTGGCGATAACGGAATCGTTGTCAGAGCGGATATGAATAGGAAAACGCTTCAAAAAAACGTCGAAAAGATGGACTCCTACGAGGACTGGATAGCCGCCATGTCTGGAAAGATAGTCAAGATTGGCCCCGATGGAACAATTGAGCTAGAAGGGGCGGGAATTAATGTTTTTGAAAGAAAAATGAAGAATAAAGAAGAGGAAAGTGATGGATCAGCCCCCCAAGCTCAAGTTTAACTCGCTTGTCGTACCGTAATTATTGCAATTAACGGGACTTAGGCAACTCCAGAGCTTAAAAAGGGCTGAAAGACTTTTTCGTATAGGTTTAACCTCGCTCATTAGTCAAAGGCGAAAAGAAGTATAGGTTCCCCCTCAAAACTACTCCCCATCCAGAAAAATGCCTTTGCTCTTAATGTTGCATGGTGCGGATGCAAATGCTCAAGGAGCTTTAAATATTTTAAAAAGATCACAACTAACATCAGATGCTATCATTTTAGCCATAGACTCTCGTTTTCGGACTTGGGATATAATTCTCCCTATTTCTCGGTGTAGCTGACGAATAGTATCTTAACTACAACGAGCAAATTATGACGTATTTTATCGAGAGTTTAATGGCTTTCACTCGGTTCCTTCATCGGTTGTTAATGAAGCAATGGCTTGGTTTGTTTAGCGGTTTCCACTATTTACACCGTATCTTTTTTGCTAATATTCCAGGTCAAAAATAATTCATTAAGAAAATATAAGCATTAAAAATCATTTTCTCCAGTCGGATTTGGGGCACTGGGGAAATGTTTTATTTAAAGCACGTTTACAATTTTCGTAAAACATCCATTATTTGCTTGTAATTTTTTAAATCCCCTCGTAGTCGGAATAATGACGCAGCCGTTTGTAGGTCAGATCTAGCCTGTTGTTTATTTCCTGCTTTTTGGCAAAGTAAGCCTCGCTTGGAATAGGCTTCTGGCGATTCTGAATTAAATTTAATGGCTTGGCTCAAATCAATTACGGCTTTTTCGTATTCTTTTAATTCTAAGTAAATACTACCTCGGTTGTAGTACAAATCTGCATCTTGAGGGTTTAATTCAATCGCCTTGTTGTAATCAGAGAGTGCTTGAGCGTACTTTTTTAAATCTTTATAGAGATTCCCTCGTTTGCTGTAAGCGTCGTTAAAATCGGCATCATTTTCAATAGCTTTGTTGTAATCAGACAGTGCTTTGGAGTAATCTTTTAATTGAAAGTAGAGATCCCCTCGGTTGTAGTAAAATTCTGCGGATGCGGGATACAGTTCAATCGCCTTATTGTAATCAGATAACGCTTGAGTGTATTTTTTTAAAGCTTTATAGATATGACCTCGTTGGCAATAAGGGTCGATAAAAAGAGGGTTAATTTCAATTGCTCTGTTGTAATCAAACAGTGCTTTTTCGTACTCTTTTAATTCAAGGTAGAGATCACCTCGGATGTAGTAGCCCACCTCCGACTCGGGCTTAAATTCAATAGCTTTATAATAATCCAGCAGTGCTTTATCATACTCTTTTAATTCAAAGTAGAATGAGCCTCTTGCTATATATTCTGCATCATCTTGGGGATTAAGTTCAATAGCTTTGCTGTAATCAGACAGAACTTTGTCGTACTGTTGTAATTTATAGTAGAGTAAGCCTCGCTTTTCATAAGCCTCTGTACACTGAGGATCAAGGTCAATGACTTTGCTATAATCAGATATAGCTTTATCGTACTCTTCTAATTTTGAGTAGAGGTCGTCTCGGTAGTGATAAGCATTTGTACACTGGGAGTCAAGTTCAATGAGTTTGTTGTAATTAAATAAAGCTTGATCATACTTTTTTAATTTCCAGTAAACAAGAGCTCGATTGCCGTAGGGATATGCAAACAGAGGGTTGATGTCAATGGCTTTATTCAAATCCGACAGTGCTTGGTCGTACTGTTCTAATTCCCAGTAAAGAAGCCCTCGCTGGTTGTAGGCATTTACTGACTGAGGGTTAATTTCAATAGTTTTAGCCAAATCCGACAGTGATTGGTCGTACTGTTCTAATTCCCAGTAGACAAAGGCACGGTTGTAAAAAGCATTTTCGTCCTGGGGATAAATATCAATAGCTTTATTAAAATCCGACAGTGCTTGCTCGTATTCCTTGAAAAAATAATGAATCATACCTCGTTTGCTATAAGTTTCCGCTAACTTGGCATTAATTTGAATAGCCAAATTAGATAACGTGTTTTTATATTTTTTTAAATCTTTGTCTTTGTCTAAAGTATTTTTGGTTTGGGAAGCTTCTGAATAGCTAGGATTAAAACTTATTACTTTTGGCAGATCTTCTATAGCACCGGTTAAATCGCCTCGGTTTGCTTTATTTACCGCTTGCTCAAATAAAACCTCGATTGTAGTCATACAAATTTGATTGGTCATTCGCTGTGTTGGTTAGTTGATTTTACAACATAGGACAACTATTATAAAGTGACCAATAGTGCCAGCTATAAGCTGATTGCTCTTAATTACAATGATAAAGCTACTAAAGATGACCAGTTTAGGATTCTGGTACTAATATTTTGATTTCTTGGTTTCCTTCTGCCATCACTTGCGTCATCATCTATAATTAGTGAGAGTGGACTACCCACAGTCCTTTTTACAGAGGACTGTGGGTAGTTCAGCAAAAGGAAAACGGGAGCGCCTCTCAAAATTTATGTTTTTATTAATAAAATTATCCCTGCACCCCCACCCTACAGATTATAAGCTTTTCTGATCACAACAAGTATAGGAGATCCAATTCAAATATTGTTGCAACAAGAACTTTATTTGCTGTTTAATATTTGAAAACCTAAGATAGGAGCCTTCTTCTAGCTCCAAGATTTCTTTAATCGTTGATTTATATTTAAAACGATTGTCAAAAACATAATCAACAACTTGGTTGAAGGATAATTCCTGCATTTCTATTTTCAAAATCAGTAAAGTAAAGTTCATCATTTTTGGCGAGCTAATTTTCATTTTTTTTCGCCGAAAGGCGGATGTTTTTATGTTGGGATAAATTAGTTAAAAAATTTTTCTTGAGATTGAGCAGTTAAGATTATTATAAAATCCAGCATAGCGCTCATTCGAGCGTTTTTTATGTAGTTTTTTTGGCAACTGGAATTAATTAATAAAAAATTACGGAGAAAAATGACTATTATTGTTACTCTACTTATTATGGAAGAATCGGCAGAGCAAATCTTAGCAACGGTTGGATTCTCAGACGGAAGTGCTATTGAAGTTAAATACATTCTCACGTCTGAGCTTGAGCTTGGTTTAACATTAAAAGAAATGATTGCCAAAGTCATCCAGAAAAAAGAGCATTTTGAAGTCGCTAAAACTCAAAAAGCTAGTCAAAAATCTGAGGATAAAACCCAAAAGAATTCTAAGGCAAACTTAACTCAAGACGTAACTAATAGCACTCAATTAAATTTGTTTTAGAGAAAAATAAAATGCAAATAGATATACATGGCCAAACGATTAACTTACCCGACGAGTTAACGGATGAACAGATACGAGCCGCGTTTGCTCCTTATTACCCGGAAATCGCCACCGCCGAGCTTAAGCGAGACGGTCAGACGGTTAAAGTAATAAAACGAGCAGGAACGAAAGGTTCTAATTTAAGCGTAGCGAAAGCTTTATTTACAGCTTCACCCTACATCAATCCCGCACTTCTCCTAAGTTTAAAAATACGGAATGCGGAAATGGCGGGGCTTCTTAGCCTTGAAACTCTTTTAGCTTTACAGGATGAGATTAATTTAGCAATCTCTGATAGCCGTGAAGCAGAAGAAATGATGAGAAGAATGAAAAATAATTTAATTAGCAGTCGTCCCATTTCAGACAATTTTTCTAATTTTATTTGAGAAAAAAATGGACGTAACACTCAGCCGCTACGTCCTTCCACGCTCAGTCAAGGAAGCGACCATATATCTTGAAAACTTTGCGGGCACAATTCAACTGTTAGCTTTATTTCGAGAATTTTTCCCCATTGATTGGCAAGCCGCTACCGCCTCTTTCAACAAAATTAATTTTGGTCATGAGCAATGTTGGGAACTGGCAGAAAAATTTCTTGAGTTAGTTGAGCGAGAATTATTTCCTATAAACTACAATCGATTTGACTATGAGCGTGAAGAAGTAGTAGATGCTATTCCGTTTTTTCCTCAAGATTTTGATTATTTTGATGACATTGAGGATTTTGTTGGAGGAAGCCGCTTTTTACTTGAATTATACACCAGGAATTTTGAAAACTCTTCTCAAATTGATTGGGATAAACTACAGGCGCTCTGTGAAGCCACTCCTGATCCTTTGAGTTACCTTTATGATGCCATGTCCGTCATTGACCATTCGACCGGGACTTATTGGCTTGATTGCCATAGAGAGTGGATTGAAATTTTCCCCTGGACCTCAGAAGCTATAATCTTACTCAGAGATCAGTGGAAGGAGGCTCAACAGTTTATCTTTAAATTCAATTCTCTCATTAATTGGCTAGAAGAAAACCCCTCTCACCAAACTGAAATTATTACTTTTTGGAACCAAGCCCGTATTTAATTATGCTTCCAGATTTTGATCCTGAATCTATAGCTCACTCTTTCCCCTTTCAAGCTAAAGACTGGCTTTGTTCGGTACACATTTTTGAAGGACAATTTGCCGTTACTTACCAAGAAGATAAGCGAACCATCCGAAAATTTATCAGTCCACTTTCTGTACGCCAAGCCCTCGAAAAAATCCCTATTGATACTGGTTTTATTCCCCCCGGAATTGTGCGTTGGGGAATGTTTAATGGTGATCAATGGGCGGTGAAATTTATTCCACCGCAAAAATACACACTTAATTTTGGTTTAGTTGAAGGTAAAGAATTATCTTTGAGTGTACCTCTTCCGGCTTTTGTATTTCTTGGCAAAGGAACAACCTATTATCTTTGGGCTGTCAAAGAAAAAACGGTTCTCCCGACGGCGATTGTCTTTCATGCCCCCCTTCCTAATATTTATGACAATGGAGCAATCTGTTTTGGGAATGTATCTGTTTTGAGGGCTTCTCTACAGGTTATGGATGAAGTCTGGTCACGTTTTCTGGGTAGTGTTTTTAATCAAGACTTTTCAACCAATAAATCCAAAAAATATCCAGATAATGTAATCGAGCAACTTAAAATGGTAGCCGGGAAGACAACCAAAAAATATCCAAATAATGATCTGGTTCCGATGGCAAAATCTTTAACCGTTGCTCAAATTATCGAACAATTTGTTTAAAATATGGATATTAAACTCATAGATCATCATATGGCTAAAGGCTCGATTTACCCGTTTAATACCAATCATTTGTATGACTATATTCTAGCAAACAATGGTTTATTCATTCGAGCCGAAAATCGTGCTTTCTCGATAGTTTCCCTCCTTAAAACCTGTGATGTTGTAGGATTGGTAGAGATTCAAGAATCGTTTAAATTCAAGTTGCCTCCTGTTCCAATGGCGATTTCCAATACGATTTTTCAAAAAGCCAAGCTATCTCTACCCGATGAACTTTTGCTCCACTTAAATTACAACAAGAATACCTGGAATTTAACAGAACCATTACAACAGCAGAGTCCCACTTCAATAAAGTGGAAAAGTGCCGATTTTGATGAATTTGATTTTGATATAGAACTTCACAGTCATGGGCACTTGATCGCATATTTTAGCGCAACTGATAATAAAGATGAAACTGGATTGGCTATTTATGCGGTTATTGGCCAACTCGAAGAAATGCCGCAAATCTCAGTGCGCGTGGGAATTTATGGGCAACATTTCGCTTATATTCCTGCTGATCCCGTTTTCGAGCTAGAAGAGGGAATTAAGGATAAATTTTATGATACAACAAGCTATTTTATCCGATCTAATAATTCGGCCTATTCCTATCCTCATCGGGAGCTTTAATTTTCTTGATATTTATCTTGTGGGTTGCGGCGGAACAGGTAGTTTTTTGGCTCCTTCCCTTGTTCGCCTTGTTCTGGAATTACAGCAAGGCGGTTGTGATGTACGGCTAACTTTTGTTGACCATGATCACGTTAGCGATCGCAATATTCCCCGACAAAATTTCTGCCCTGGAGATCTTGGGGGATACAAAGCCGCGCTCCTAGCTTCTCGTTATGGTATTGCTTTTGGCGTTGAAATAGCCGCTATCGTCGAGCCGTTTAACTATCAATTGGTTGACCGCCCCCGATGGCATTCTCAAACAATACTTATTGGTTGTGTGGATAATAGTCCGGCTAGGAGCGAATTGTCCACTGTTTTGTCCAGTTTGGCGCAATACAATCGCCAAATTTGGTATCTTGATTGTGGCAATCATGGTGAGGGAATAGCGGCAGGGCAAGTCCTTCTTGGGTCAACTAATAATTTTGACCTTCAAGCCGCTTTTAATGATTTGGAGAATCCTAGCTTTTGTGTTTCTTTGCCGGCCCCGGGGCTTCAGCATCCTGAGCTTTTAGAAAATCATCCCGAAGATGGAATGGACGAGCATTTATCTTGTACCCAAATAGCAGAGCGTAATAAACAAGCATTATTTATTAACCAGCGTGTAGCGGTGGAGGCGGTTGAAATGATTAATCGGTTAATCAATCAGCGATCGCTCAATCGCTTCGCCACTTATTTTAACTGTGAGTGGGGAAGTGCGCGTTCTGAATACATTACGGTTGCCAATCTCAAAAAATTTTCGGCTTTTAGCGACCTACAACTTAAAAGTAATTAATAATCCGTAAAGTACCATGTTTGACTTTAACCGCTTTTTAACGACCCAACCCGAAGATTTAAACTATTGTTTTCTTCAAAAACATCTTTATGCTTATATAGAAGGTATAAAAATTAATTGCAAAACGCAACAGGAAACGCTAGAAAAAATTTATTGGATATGTGAGATAGTCAATGATAAACCCGCCTTAATAATTTTAAATGGAAGCACGGGAGGAGAAGCTTGGGTTGGTTAGCCCCTTCAATTGGTCATAAACTGGATAGCCACCATCGATTAATCAACCTCATTAAATCAGTTTTGCCCATTGAGGAGGTCATCATTGAAGTTGCTAACTTCGACATCAAAAAGATAAAAAATCCTTCGATTGAGGGCGAAGATTATCAACAGGGAGAACAGTATGGATTTGACAACTTGAGAAAATATATCCTGCATAGGGACAATCACAGATGCCAGAATCCTAACTGTAAAAATAAATCTAAGCAGCCCATTTTACAAGTGCATCATTTAGGGTTTTGGAAAGATGACCGAACCGATAGACCGAGTAACTTAATCACACTCTGTAGTAAATGCCATACTCCGGCTAATCATAAAAAAGGAAAGTTTCTTTACAGATGGCAACCTCGTTTAAAATCATTTAGAGGAGAAACTTTTATGTCAACTGTTAGGTGGAGATTAACAGAGTTTCCCACATTAACTAAAAGTATAATCTATGCCGTTTGTTCTTGGCTCTACCTACAAGGTTTATACAAAACGGGTCGGATTTTAGCCGCATTAGTCAAAGATTACTCTCATACTTATGGTTATATAACTAAAGCTAAAAGACGAGAACTTAATCTAGAAAAGTCTCATCAAAATGATGCTTTTGTCATAGCCGGAGGGACAACTCAAACTCGATGTAATCCCCTTAACTTAGAACAGATACGGCATCATAAACGGTCATTAGAACAGTTCTATGATGCTAAGTATATCGATACGAGAGACGGACAAGTCAAGTCGGGAAGCATTCTTTTCTCCGGTAGAAGAACCCGTAACAAAAACCACAATGGAGAAAACTTGAGAAAATATCGAGGGCAGAAAGTTAGCAAGGGGAGACGAGCCATCAAAAAGCTTCGTTATCCTTATAAACAGCATGATCTAGTTAAATATCAGGGACGCATAATACCAGTAGTCGGAATGCAAAATAAGGGAACTCGCCTTAGTTTAAAACCTTATGCTGGTTGTCCAACCAAATATTTAACGGCTCCAGTTAACCAAGTTATTCCTATCTATAAACGAGAAGGAATTTGTGAAATAATTTGACGGTATTCCTGAAGTCGCGGATTGACCGTCACACGGTCAATCATCTGAGCGACTGTCTCACATTAATTTAAAAATATAGTGTGAGGCTCCTGCCTTATTTTTAGCTGAAGAGATAGATGAATGTTGGGAAATCATGGATGATAATACTCGAAATAAACTAAACCAATTGGCATGACCATTTCCAGGTGGTTTATTTAGCTTGGCTTGATAGTCCCCTGTTTCTTCAAGCCGCTTACACCATAAATTTATGGTATTGCGACTGATGTTAAATAGTTGGCTCGCTTCACTCTTTTTAAGTCCATCAAGCTTTATCGCTTCAATAACCTGCTTGCGGAGGTCATAACTGTAGGGTTTAGCCATGTGAGTGGTCAAATGCTCATGTTTTCTCTATTGTATGTCTTAACCGCAGGAGCGGTTGCTATAACTGGTGAAAGCGCTCCTTTTTTAAAGAACCAACGTCGTTTGATTCCTTGCTCCCAAATTGTAGAGAGCGCTCACCAAGGAACGCTATGAATTTTATCCAAATAAGAAAAACAAGCGAAAAGAAAAAAGAATCCCCAACGCAAGGCATTGGGGGGGTTCAATCTTCAATCAAACTTTCAATTTTTGACAGATACCCTTCGATTTTTTTCCAAACTTTTTGATCGGCTAAAGATTTAGATTTTTTCAGCTTGGCGGCAAAGGATTTAATTCGTTGCTGTGGGTTGATTGTTTCTTCTTCTTTAGTTGAAAGCGACTTAATTTTTTCCTTAATTTGAGAAAGCGTCCACTTCTCTTCTATTGCTCTTAAGAGAAAGTCTCTTCTGGAGTTATCATCTTTAATTTTCGCCAAGGCCACAGCTTTTGTATATTCAATCTTCCCTTCACGTAAAGCCGCCAAAATATCATTAGGTAATGATAATAAAGAGAGTCGGGAGGGAATAAACGACTCCCAAGAAATCGTTCCCACCCTCCGAAAAACTTCTTTTATCTTATTAGCTTCCTCACTACTTAAAACGTTTTGAGTAACTTTACCAACCGCTTCATTTTGCATTCGATATAGAATTTTAGGGACATCAGAAATCGGTTTTTCTAATGCAATAGATAAAAGTTCAAGAATTCCCTCAGCCTCTTCTAACGGGTTAAGATTTTCTCTTTGCAGATTTTCAATTAAAGTTAATTCAGATGCTTCCCCGTCACTCAATTGTTTGATCAAAACAGGGATATTGGTTAACCCGGCATCAATAGCCGCTCGGTAACGCCGCTCACCGGCAACCAACTCGTAAGTCCCCCCATCTAGTGGACGAACAAGAATAGGTTGGAGTATTCCGTGCTGACGAATAGAGTCGACCAACTCTTGATGCGCCTGGGGGGAAAAATATCGTCGAGGTTGAGACGGTCGAGTTTGGATCGCGTCGATAGGCAAAGAAACTGGCTGAACGGAGGTTTCCTCAACTTCTGGAGAATGATTGAGAAATAGGGCAACGTTGTTTAGTTGTAAATTCATAGCTGTTCTAGTTGTTGAGCAATGGATTCAATAATATGAACTGCGGGGTGATTGGGTTTATATAGAGCGAGGGGAAGCCGCTTTAGAGATGAATCCGGGAAAGCAATCGTATGAGGTATGGGTTCATAAACCGGTGCAAGTTGACTTAATTGAGTCGAGATTGCCTTATAAACTTCATATTGATGGATAGTGCGCTTATCATACAAAGTCGGTATGAACCCTGCAAAAGATAAAGAACGGTTCACTAAGCTTTTGATATCCGCGACGGTTTTTAATAAGAGGTCTGTCCCCTCAAAAGATTTTACTTGAGTTTGGACTGGCACAAGCACATGAGTTGAAGCGACAAGACCTAAAATAGATAGCAATCCCAAGCTGGGCGGACAATCAATTAAGATAAAATCATAATCGTCGGCAACAGCTAAGATCGCGTTCTTTAAGCGCATTTCCCGCGCTACTAAAGGGACTAATTGCATCTCGGCTGCGCTTAACCCAACATTGGCCGGGGCCAGATCAACAGTATCGTGAATGTTTTTTTGGATGGTTAACGGTTCCTGTTCCACTAGAGAATGATAAACCGTTTTTTCTAGATTTGAAGGAACTAACCCCATAAATGAGGTTAGGGACGACTGAGGGTCTAAATCCACTAACAGCACGCGCTGTCTCTGCCCTAAATGCCAACCGAGATTGTGTGCTAGGGTTGTTTGTTAACCTAAGCCAAAAAGTCGCCTCTTTGACTCGGCTTCAGAACCGTGCATGAAAATTTCTTTTCACACGGCTCCTCTGCTAGGTGGCTCTTGATATGAGTACCTCGTCATCGGTGTATATTATCGTGGCAGTGTCCATGTAAAACGGTGAGATTGGTTAGTCTGTTGTTATTCCTGTTCTCATCTATATGATGAATTTCTAGGATATCTTCGAGACTGAAGTACAGTTGGCATTTACTACATTTCCCTTTTTGGGTCTTCAGTAGTTTTGTTATTGGGCTTCTTATATTGGGGTATTTCCCTAGTCGGGTACTCCAATATATCCAATCTCCGTCATAGGGGCTTCTGTCTCCTTTCACGTTGATGTGTCTGTTAATGGGAGTTTGGCGATGTTCTGTTAGGGATAGTTCCCCATCGTTAAAGTCCCATTTCTTACCTTTATGTCGTTCATCAACGTGCCAGTATTTGTTGTAGACCCATTTGTCAGGTTTCATGGGGTGTCTTCGTAAACACCATCTTCTAAGTTTTATCCATAGCCAGTGGTCAATATCGGAGAAAGTTTCTTTTGAGTTGACTGAACTGTAGTAATTTGCCCATCCTCTAATAATTGGGTTTAGTTCCCTGATTAGTCGAGATTGTGGGGCTGTCTTCAATCCATCTATGACTTGACTTAGTTTTCGCTTATGTTGCTTGATTGCTTCGGCACTTGGCTTTATTAGGACTACATAGGGAACTATTTGTGTCCAACGGTGTCCTCCTTGGTTACATCCACCAGATTTATATCTGCGGTCTCTTATCCCCGCAGGGTAGTGTCTAATGTGGAAGCCGAGGAAGTTAAACCCCGCTTGTTTTCCTTCATGTGAGTTAAAGGTGTGTACAATTTGGGTTTTGTTGGGGTTGAGTTCCAATCCCATATTTGAAAGCCATTTTTCGGCTAGAGCCTTGATTCTTAGTAATTCATTTAGGTCTCTATGGAGGATGAGGAAGTCGTCTGCATATCTAACAACCGTTAGTTTCCAATTGGTTACTTTTTTGTTGATATACGCGGTTTTTGGTACGTGACTGGTGAGGTATTCTTCTAATCCGTGTAAAGCTATGTTAGCTAGTAGCGGTGAGATCACCCCTCCTTGTGGTGTACCCTCTTCGCTTGGGAAGAGTTTATTCCCATCCATAATTCCTGCTTTTAGCCAAGCTTTTATTTGTCTTCTCATTTTAGGGAAAGTGTTGAGCTTGGTTAAAAGTGCCGAGTGGTTGATTTTATCGAAGCATTTGCTGATATCCGCGTCTAGAACGTATTTGTCTAGTCTTTGGATGTCAATTTTTATGTAAGCAATAGCGTCATGGGCTGACCTACTGGGTCTAAAACCATATGAGTGTGGCTCGAATCGAGCCTCCCATTCTGGTTCTAGAGCTAGTTTTACTAGGGCTTGTTTGGCTCTTTCTGTCATAGTCGGGATTCCGAGTGGGCGTAACTCCTTTTTGTTGGGTTTAGGAATATAAACCCTTCTGATTGGAGTCGATTTGTCGGAAAGGTTGAGGTTTTCGGCTAGAACTAGCCGTTGTTTCGGGGTGAGGGATTTAACTCCGTCTATCCCCGCAGTACGTTTTCCTCTGTTATCTTGTGTTACCCGACGAACTGCTAAGAGTTTGGCTGCTAGTGATTTCATCAGAAGCCTTTGTAACTTGCGGACAAGTACGACATTTCCACTTTGACCGGCTCGATAGATACGTTTTTGGAGTTTGAAAACTTGTACCTCTAGCTTGCGCCAAGGGATCGTTTCCCATTCATACTTCAGTTTGTTAGCTGAGTCCATGACATTAGTCTCTTACTAGAGTTTCTATCTTCCACATAACAGTGTTTCTGTCAGCTTATCCTAGACGTTACTCTAGGCGTTGGCTTTTGAAACAATCCTTCCCGTTAAGTCCATGCGCCTGACTGACTACTTAGAAAATCGACCTTTCTAAGAGATACTTAACGGGTTACTTCGTTCCTAATTCTCGTTTGGCGATGGGGTTAGACTCCTACTATTCTCCGAGCCTTTGTTGGGTGATTAGAGGTTATAGCCAAATAACCTCTACTAACGGCTGTGTCTTTTGACTCTTGCCCGTGAAATCGGGTAGGCAAGTTGGCGGTTACGAAGATTCAAACATAGGTTTGCTTGCGCTAGTCATACCCATCTAGCTTGCGGGAGTACCTTACCGATTTTCAGGCTTGACCCGCTTTACATCCCGCGTCAGATTGTGGTTTGTCATGTCACCTTCTGGGGATATTGCTGTCCTCTATCACCTAGAGGGTAGGGAATTGAATGGTCGTTCCTGCTAGTGGTTTGACCTTTCTCGCCCTACATCGAGAATTAAGTTGTCAAGGTTCGGTTAGTTGTTCCGTTTTACCTTGCCTCTCGTCCCCCTTGGATTTGGAGCCTCAGACGGCTGAAACTTTTGTTTTCCAAGGTTTAGAGAGAACGAATCGCACTGGCTACCCCGCCACTTTGATTAAAAATCGAAACGACTTTAGCCATAAAAACTAGGCTCTTAAAGAGCATATTTGTTAATTGAGGACGAAAAAAAAATTAGATAAAGTTCCGGGTGCGCTCCTTCTTTTTTTCAAACCGCTTTCGCGGCATTGATAGCGCAGCATTTGACGGTACGCTCACAATGGTAGAACCCGATTTAAAAGCGAGAATCGCTTGGGAGCTAAGGCTTCTAACTCCCGATAACTTTTTAGAGCAACTTAAAGCTCAATTTCAAAACCCAAATTATCAACAAAAGTTCAAAAGCTCGGTCAAGCAAAGTAAGAGCTTAGAAAATCAAGATTATTCCGACGAAGAATTTGAGCGTTTATGGGAAGAAGTTTGGCAAGCCAACATTAAAGATGCCAAAAGATTTAACTCTTTTCAAGGGTTTAAAATTGACGATAGGCTTGTTCAAACTTTGGAGGATACTCAACTGCGGAAGGGCAAAATTATTGACTTTGACTTAGCCGCAGAAGCCAGTAAGCCTTTGGTGGTTCAATGGCAAGATTCAACTGTTGTACATTATAACCTTTACGACTTAATTTCTCAAGGCATTAGCCGTTGGGCGCAAGTTGATCTATCCGCTCAAGTGGTTTATCAAATGAGTGAGAGTAAAAAATTCTTCCGAGTTTTTATCGGCTTTAAGTCGCAAAAAGCCGCTAAAACTTGGTTGCCAGAACTAAAAAGTAAATTAGGAAGATTGAGCCATTTGGTTGAACTCCCAGAAACCGAAAAACCCACTCCTCATAAATATCATTACCAAGTGGAGAAATTTAAGTATAAAACGGAGAAAAAAATTCTCGAAGTTTTAAATGAGATAGCACAACAAAAATTAATATAATGCCATTTTCTATTTCCTGCAAAAATAATCGAAAATACCGGAGTTTTAGTCATGATAAATTTGGAATTAACAAAGGAACAAATTGGATTAATTCTCTATTTTATCGATGAATATCAAGGTAAAATTGCTCTAAATATAGATAATCGATTAACTAATATATTGGGTGAGCCTGTGAAAATTGACGATCTTCCTCAAGAAATCCAAAACTTAGCTGATTATTTGTATAATGAAATCATCTCTAACTAATCCTTAAATTGTTCTATAATAGCCCTATCTTTTTTTAAAAATAGGACAATAATAAACCCTTCCAATCGCCGTTGGCGGCTTTATGCGTAATCCAGCTTGATTTTCCTATGGATATAGCAACTTTCCCCCCGGTTCAAGAAATGTCATCTTCTTTTGCTATCACGTTATTTCAACCTCGAATTAAATTCTTCATAAAAATTAAAACTTACAATCACATTTCTTTAGTTAGATACGAAAAATCTTTTCGAGAGTATTTAGGGGAAGCATTTAGCGGAAAAGATAAAAGACGTTATTATGCAACTTCTTTTCTAGATCTAGAATTTGATTGTGATCCTTTTTTCTTCCTTCATATTTTAGGAGAAATTGAACCGACTCAATTCACGACTCTCTACACTGATCTTCAAAGTCGAATAACTTCAATTTATCTTGTATTTACTCTCAAAGATGTTGAACAAATTGGGTGGATTTACTCGCGTTTTATTGGCTTAAAAGAAAACTATCCTAATCTTGAAAGATTAGCTGGAGACAGAATTTTGCTAGATAAGTCAGCTAGAATTAAATTTTCTCCGGTTAATCATTTGGCTTTCTTTGCCTCTTTTTGTTATTACCTGCGGCATTGCCAATAACTTCCCAAAAACTGATAGGATCTGGCAGCTTTTTATTAAAAATAAGGAGTTGCCATGCTCATTTTTATATTTTAATATAATTTTATGCTCTGCCAACTTCCAATTACTCTTCCAGAAATATTCTATAAAGCGGCATTGATCAATAGCCCTCGAAGATATGTGGCTATTTATTACCGAAAAATAATCGGTAACGTTGAAAGCCTTTATCTTTTAAGTAAGGGAGTTTCAATCGATTAGGAAAACGCCAAGATGTTTTATGATTTTATAGATGGCTCGGAATCGGAGTTTGATTCATCTATCATAGAAGAGATTAAAACTTTCAAACCAGATTTGTTTACCGAAATCATCCTCGATATAAAAATGCAGGAAATCGTTGAACAGATAAACCGTGAACGATTTTTCAAAGAAAAGATAATTAACTGTTTCGGTTCTTCAGATTTAAGTATGCTAAGTTAACAAGTAATAGCCCAATTTAATAAACATCTTAATTTAAAATTTTCAAAATTTTTGAACCCATAGCCAGACCGCTTAATCAACTTAAGCTTATTATTAATTCCCTCTACAACACCTTGTGTAATACGACTTTCAAAATACCCCATGATTTCGGAAAACCATCTAATAATTGTCCTAGAACTATTAGGAAATAAAGTTGAAGCCGCTAATAGCCACTCGCTTAAGTTATCTAATCCTGTTAACCAATCATAATTCTTGTCCAAAATTTCTCGAAATTCTTCTTTGATTTCGTGCATTTTTCCTAAAATAGGAATTTCTTGCTTTACTTTTTTAAGTTTTTCTTTTTGAATTTCTGTTAAGTCTTTTTCATTTTTCAACAAAGCATATTTACTTTTACTTAAGGCATCTAAAATTTTTTCAGATTTGTTTTTTTGAGTATAAGCTTTTTTCTTTATTGTTTTTCTTTTCATATCTAATTCTGTATTAATAGCTTTCATAACATGAAAACGGTCAGCAATAATTTCAGCTTGTGGCATCAATTCTTGAATTAAAGTTTTATAAGATTTCCATAAATCTATACTGACTGCTTCTATCTCTTCAAGAATTTCTTTTCCCCATTTTTTTAAATATTGTTTTAAATCTTCTTGTTTTCTTGAAGGCAGCATCCCTATTAATTTACCTTGTTCCAAATCTATTAAAACAGCACAGTAATTGCCATGCCCTTTTACTAGAGCTATTTCATCTATTCCTAGTTTTTTGAGATTTTTCGGTTTTTCTTTAAGCTTTTCGCTGGCTATATCTTTTAGCATTCTTTCTACAATATCTTGACTCAAATTATTTTGCTCTGCCACCGTTTTTATATTACTATTTAATACTTGCTCAACAATTTGAGCGGCTAAACGTTTAGTATAACTTCTTCTTGTTTTAATAAAATCAATCTCTTCACTAAAAGGTTTTTGGCATTTTTGGCATTTAAATTGTCTTCGAGTAACTTTTAAATAAACTTCCTGATTACTAAAAGGTAAATCTCTGACTAAAAATGAATGATTTTGATGTAATTTTTCACTTTTTGTCTTACATCGCGGGCAAATAGCAGCTTTATGATTAGCTAAAACTTGAATAATCATTCCTACATTTTCTTGTCTTGTATAATCTATAACTTTAATATTGGGGAGGTTGAGAAAATTTTGAATCAATTTTAGTTGTGCTGGAGAGGGCATTAAAGTTTAGGCTTGTTATTTTTGCTATTGTTTTTATTATTTTAGCATACTTAAATCTAAAGAACCAAAAATATCAGGAATTCGAGGGAAAATCTTCCCAAGAATTAGAGGAAGAACTCGATTTTTATCAAGTTTATGGATTAATATTAGTTGAGGAAAAGTCAAAAAGTCAAAAATATTTATCTGAAGCCCCCTACTGGCTTTATGGATTAAAATGGATTAACGGTACTAGAGATATCTGTTGGTTTCAAGAAGAGGAATTGATTAGCGAGAAAGAAATCTTTTGTCAAGATGAGTTTTAATTGACACTCACCCCAATTGAATTGGGGTGATTCTTCAGAACTAAGCCAAGTCCTGAATATCCCATAAACTCAATTGAGTAGGCGGGTTCCCCGGCACATCCCGTTTGCTATTTCTAGCAGAATGTTGTCTCCTTTGAACCTCTGTTAATTCAGGGGAGGGCGTTTCAAACAAACTAAGTTGCTTGGGTTCCGACAAGTCCTGTCGTACCTTTCTGGGCTGTTTTATTTTTAGATTAAACTGAGATATAGCTCGGTTTTTTAGATTAATAGATGCGTTCCAATCTGAGTCACTAAAATGACCGCAGTCAAGGCAAACAAATTTTTCTTTATTTCGATTTTCTTTGTCAGCATAACCGCATTTTGGACAAGTTTGACTTGTCTTTTTAGGGTCAACTTTTAAGAAAACTTTTCCTAACTTCGCAGCTAGATACTCACTCTTTTGAAACAAAGAATGCCAGGACGCATCTATGATAGAACGATGGAGTGCTTTTTTAGCACTTTGATCATTGGGCAGAAATCGTCCGGTTTGTTCACATTTAATTGGTTTGCATCTTTTTAATAAACCCTGTATGTTCAGGTCTTCTACTACAATACAGTCGGCTTTTTTAACTATCTTATGAGCTACTTTCCATGCGTATGCCTCTCTTTTCTGTTTAATTTTATGATGTAATTTAGCTAGTTGAGTGGCCTTTTTTTTACTATTTTTAGAGCCTTTCTTACAACGACTTAATCTTCTTTGGCGGATTTTTAATTGCCTTTTAGTTTTTGGGTTAGTACCAAATCGAGGATTTTCTATCACTGATTTATCGGAACAATGCAGTAGCTTGGTCACTCCGGCATCAACTCCTATTACAGTTTTAACCTCATCTATTGGTAAGATAGGAAAAGACGGTATAGAACTATTTTCAATCCTAATACTCACATAATACCCATCGGCTTTTTTTCTAACAGTTACCGATTTAACTTTAAATCCGTCAGGGATTGGACGAGAATTGTAATATCGCATCCATCCTAATTTGGGAAGATAGATTTTATTACCTTTGAGTTGGACTCCAGTAGCATAAGTGAAGGATTTAAAATTACTACGGTTTTTAAACTTAGGAAAGCCTCGGCCAGCAAAGAAGTTCTCATAAGCTTTATTTAAACGTTCTAAGTTTTGTTGTAAAACTGTTGAATCAATTTCCCTGTACCAGGGTCTAGCTTTTTTCAGTTGAGGCAAGGCAGTGATTTGGATTTCTTTGGCCGTTCTCTTCTCACCGTTTTTCCTCCAGGGTTCTCCGGTTGCGCTGTTGTTAAGTACACAACAGGTTAAAGGACAAGCTACAGAGCGAGTTCGTAAATCGCAATATTCCCCCTGTATAAACCTTTGTTGGTAAGTATTGATTCTGTCAGCTAGACTCCAGTTATAAGTTGCGCGAAGCTTATCTAACCAGCTATCTATTTTGGCTGATTGTTCTAGATTGGGACGTAACTTATAGACGTAGCCTAGCAGCAATTTTAACCCCTTTATTTTAGTTGTTATACTATTAACTACAATTAAGTCTAGCATAATTTGTGACAAATGACTCAACAATATCGAACAAAAAGTCACACAGTATTTTTGGTTAATTACCACTTAGTTTGGATTTCCAAACGTCGAAAAAAAGTTTTAGTGGGAGATGTATAAAAAGGTTAAGGAAGATTATTTGGAATATTTGTCTTGAAAAAGATTGGAATATTATAGCCCTAGAAATTATGCCGACCATGTACATCTTTTCATTAATGTTTCCCCAATTATTGCACCTCATGATGTAGAATCGCGCAATTAAGGGAAGAAGTTCAAGGATTGCGCTTTTTTTTTGACCAATAGCTTAAAATTAAAACCATGTTAACATTATCAAGTTCTCAAATTCCTTTCATTCAATTAAGTGAGGGTTGGTACTTAAATATTATAACTCAGAGAATCGCTACAATCACTGCGCCTCACGGCGAAATAAAGACAACTTATTTTGGCTTTGAAGATAAAGAGAAAGCGGAACAATTTAAACAATCAATCATGAATAAAAAGCTATGTTTTTCAGCTAAAGTAAGACACTCTGAGCGACTTACTTTATTTAATTGGGAAGTTAAAGTCTGGGGATGTTCTCAAAACCTTCTTGATAATTTAGTAAAGCGTTGTTTGGCTTAAAATTCCTCTTTTTTCCTGCTTTCGCAGTTATGTTGTCAGCACCCCGCATTGAAATTGCGGGGCTAGGCTACGCCTCGCTGCGCGTCCATGCCCCCAGTTTCAGTTAGTTGACCAGCCTAAGTCTTAAATGACTACGTTTTTCAGGTCATAATACCTACAAATACGTTGCTAGTTTGTAGCTCTATTGTTAACAATTAAACAGTTTTACGAGGGGTAAGACAGTGTTGTTAACCCAACAAGCCTTAAAAACATTGGCGAAGCGAACTTTACCCGAAAGGAGAGACAGAAATGTCAAATTTTGTATTTGTTCTAGATGCGAAGAAAAACCCTCTTAGTCCCTGTCATCCATCAGTAGCTAGAAAACTTCTCAAGCAGGGCAAAGCTGCGGTTTTAAGGCGTTATCCTTTTACTATAATTTTGAAAAAAGAATGCCAAAAACCCACAGAAACTATCAAACTAAAGCTAGACCCTGGAAGCAAGACGACTGGGATTGCATTAGTTCAACAAGACAAGCTTATTTGGGGAGCAGAATTAATTCACAGAGGACAACAGATTAAAGATAATTTGTTAACTCGAAGACAAATTCGTCGTAGCC
This sequence comes from Gloeothece verrucosa PCC 7822, assembly GCF_000147335.1. Classification (NCBI taxonomy): domain Bacteria; kingdom Bacillati; phylum Cyanobacteriota; class Cyanophyceae; order Chroococcales; family Aphanothecaceae; genus Gloeothece; species Gloeothece verrucosa. The sequence goes on along the minus strand of NC_014534.1, from coordinate 144,186 downwards.
GTAGAAACCGAAAAACCCGATATCGGCAAGCGCGATTTCTAAATCGTACTCGACTTAAAGGTTGGCTTCCTCCCAGTCTCCGACATCGTGTAGAAACGACCATGACCTGGGTAAAACGTATTTGCAAATTTGTTCATGTTACTAATATTTCGGTAGAACTTGTTAAATTTGATACTCAAGCTTTAGATAACCCCGAAATATCAGGTAAAGAATACCAACAAGGAGAACTTTTTGGATATGAGATTCGAGAATATTTACTTGAAAAATGGGGGAGACGATGCGTTTACTGTGGTATTAAAGATGTACCGTTAGAAGTTGAACATATTCTAGCAAAATCAAAAGGAGGATCAGACAGATGTTCAAATTTAACTATTTCTTGTAGAATTTGTAATCAATTGAAAGGGAATCAAGATATTAAAGATTTCTTATCTAACCAACCTAGTTTACTAGAAAAGATTCTAAAACAATCTAAGCAATCCCTTAAGAATGTCGCTGCTGTTAACACAACTCGTTGGGCATTATTTAACAAGCTGAAAGAAACAGGATTATCAATTGAAACAGGAACAGGAGGTAGAACTAAATATAACAGATGTAGATTAAATCTAGAAAAAAGACATTTTATAGATGCGGGATGTGTCGGAAATCTTGAAAGCTTAAAACTATTAACAAGGCAACCATTGTTAATTAAAGCGACAGGACACGGAAATAGACAGATGTGCGGAATCAATAAATACGGTTTTCCTATTCGACATCGGTCTAGAAACAAATTTTACAAAGGATTTCAAACTGGAGCTCAAGTAAAAGCAGTAGTTACAAAAGGAAAAAAAGTTGGTGTTTATTTAGGTCGAGTTTTATGTCGAGCTTCGGGCCGCTTCGACATAGCATCCCATCAAGGCAGAACAACAGGAATTACCTATAAATTTTGCACAGCTATTCAAAAAAAAGATGGATATAACTATGAGTTTTAAGGCTATATTGACGACGATTAAAATCGTCGTGTCGCGCTTCCCTTCTGATTTAAAAATGCAGAGCTTCTGCGCTTTCGTATTGCTTACGGTGATTAATTTATGAATTTTTAATTAGCCACCATGACTACTATTTCTCAAAATATCGAACCTGTAATTGTTCCCTTCGACGTAATTAATCAGCTAACAAGACAATTACGTGCGGCGGGAGCAAAGTTGTCTGTTACTTCTACCGAAGACGGCAACAGAATCATCAGCTTTAGAAAGATCACTCCCCTGGCGGAAAAGCTACTTCAAGAATATCGAATCCCCGTCATTCCCGAATATGTAGAACAAGGAATAGTTGTAGAAAAAATTCCACAGGTTGCACCCGAAGTGGCGGAACTTCTCGATATCCCTTCCCTTGCCCTCGATGAACAAGTTCAAATGGAAGAACTCGTTGAAGTTGAAAGTAATTTACAAGGAAAGCCTAAATTCACCGAGCAACAACTTCAAGAAAAAACCAAGGAAGAATTGTTGATTATCGGGCAAAACTTGGGAATTACTTGTAAAAAATCCCAAACTAAGTCAGCGATTATCAAGAAAATTCTCAACTAAGCTCGCCGAGCGCCGATCAAAAGTCGATTATTCTCAAATTATTCGGGATATCGGCTTTTTTTTGGCTTTTCTGTCGCGCTGTTAGCGCGTTTTATTGAACAATTTCACCGCCATATTATGCCGACAGAAACTTTAGCAGAACTTGATCAAGAATTAGAACTGCTCTTAGAACATCTGAATTCAGATGATCCAGAATCTAGAGCGATCGCCGAAGAGATCTTCAACAAAGATTTTCTGCCACGCTTAGAGAACAAAATAGATAACTATGTAAAAGCGATTAAAGCTCAGGAAGCCATAGCTAATTATCGACAATCAGAAGCCGAGCGGCTAAATAAACTAGCTCAATCCTCTAAAAACACTGTAACTTGGCTCAAATCCAAATTACAGGCGTTTATGGAGAACCGTGTAGCCGAACTGGGGGATAAAGGGAAAAAGTTAGAAGGAAAATTATCCCGCATTTCCCTGTGCATCAACGGCGGGAAAGTACCTGTGTGGGTAAACCCTGAACTGAGTGAACAAGACTTCCCCGAAGAATATTTAGAGTATATGCCAACTCTCAATAAAGCTGCATTGGTTGATGCGGCGATCGAGGCCGGAGAGATACGCGATCAAACTGGGAGACTGGTGGCTAAGGTGATGCCACGAGGACAACATCTCAGAATTTCTTAATTATTTTCGAGGAGGAGAATAGAGATGGTTGCTGCCAAAACTATTGATAAAAATGAGTTGATTACCAATAAATTGATTACTTTAATCGAGACAGGAGTTAAACCCTGGGCAAAGCCTTGGCATACAGCCCAGTATCAAAACTTTTTAACTTCGCATATCTATCGTGGCATTAATCCCTTGCTATGCCAGATCGATTTGATCCTCAATAATTGGGAACATCCCTTTTTTCTCAGCTATCAACAAGCAAAAGCACAAGGGTGGTTTGTCAAGAAAGGAAGTAAAGCAACCTGGATTCGATGGGGAGGGGTTTACGCGGCTGAAGTAGAAGATCCTCAAACCAAGGAAACCAAAAAAGAATACAGAAACGGTTGTCGCTGGTTTTCAGTTTTTAATATTGCTTGCTTGGATGATACAAAGAGCGATCGCAAGATAGCGGAACGCCTTGAAACTTTTAGCCCGAAAAAATCAGAAGATTTTAACGCCATCCCCGAAGTTGAAGCCTTTATTAACTCGCTTCAACTGGCTAGGCACTTTGGCGGACCGATCGCTTGTTATATCCCCTCATCAGATACTATCAGAATGCCAAAACCTTCCGACTTTAATTCAGTTGAAGGCTTCTATTCAACTTATCTTCACGAAATTGTTCATCGGACAGGACATTCAAGTCGTTGCGATCGCCCGTTAGATAATCCTAAAGGTTCAACAGGTTATGCTTTTGAAGAATTAATCGCCGATCTAGGTTCTGCTTTTCTTTGCAATCATTTTGGAATTAACTATAGCTTAGAAAATCATACTTCTTACTTAAATTCCTGGTTACAAGTATTATCCTCAGATAAAACCGCATTTTTAAAAGCCGCGCAGAAGGCTAATGAAGCTTTTAATTATTTAATAGGAGAAACGGCAGTAAATGAGTCAGAATAAAGTCTATCTGTTGCATTATGAGCAACCAATCGGTAATAAAAATAATCCTCTAGAATCGGCACAACATTATCTCGGCTCTACTGATAATTTAGCATCTAGGTTATTAGAACATAGAAAGGGAAATGGAGCGAAAATAACGGCGGCATTCTTTCAAAAAAAATCTCGTTTAATTTAGTGAGAATTTGGGACGGGGGTAAATCAGTAGAATTCTATCTTAAACGGAAGCATAATAACAAATCCCTCTGTCCTATTTGTAATTAAAATGCTCATCGACTAGGCAATAAAAAAGGGAGAGATCCGCTTCCTAATCAACTCTTAAACAAGGAGAATATTTGACTCAATTTGTCCCTTTTATCGGGAAAACTGATTATTTTAATAGCAATCCTCGTCTCCCTCTTTGGCAACTCATTCCCCCTCCGGTTCTTCCTCTAAGTTGGCTACTTTCGCTAAATATCAATCCTGGCTTAATTCCCCCGTTTAGGATTATTCCCGATTGCGGCGTATGGTCCTATAAAAACTTAAAAATTCCCCGAATCGGCAATAATTTAGTGACACCGTTGTGGGCGATAAAACAATATCAAAAACGGGCAAAACCAGGAGATATTGTTATCGCCATCGACCATTTATTAATGGGGATTAATAATGAAGAAAGAAGGGAATTTAACCGTCAATCATCCCAACAATTCTTGAAACTCTCAAAACTGTATTTGCCTCAATGTTATCCAATGGCCGTTATTCATGGAATCGGTATATCTCAAAAACTTCAAGAGCTTAAACGGCTTTACCATTTGGGATATCGCTATTTTGCAGTAGGCGGCTTACTATCCAATTCCCACAATCAACATCAACTTCTGGGCATTGTTGAGATAATTAAAAATCATCTTTCTGATAATTGCTATTTGCATATCTTAGGTGTTTCTAATTACCAATTGGCGGGAAAGTTTGGACAACTGGCAATTAATAGTCATGATAGCTCAACTTGGATCAAGGAAGCTTTTCTTGGCTATTATTATCATTGGAAAAATAACAAGCTTAACAAGCTTAAATTATCGAGTATTAACCTTCCCTCTTGCTCTTGTACAGCTTGCTCATTTTTGGGCGTTCAACTTCTTTCAAGGAGGGAATATAAGTTAAAACTAGCGGCACATAATTTAATTCAAAACCTTTTAGCTTATGGGGAATATCAATGCAGAGAAAAACCATTAAGCCTTTTATAAATCGCCATCATCCTCTTGTAAAAAGAATGTCCTATTTGGAAATTTTAGGGGGTTATCAAACTTATCTTTTTACTCCCAATTGCGAACCGATAAAATACAAATTCTTTTCAACTAAAGAGGAACTAGACAAAGCCATTCAAGCCTGTTATAAAGCGGGTTGGAAAGTTTCTAATGCCACTCCAGTAGTTAACTTTTTCATGAGACTATCTCGGAGATAATTTTGGCTTTAATCAAACTTAACTATAAGCGCTTTGCGCTTTCAATGTGGTTATTTCAAGCTGAAAAATATGGAAACGTTAGAAAAAAAAACACAAAAAGAAGCTTTCCAGAGCGAAGAAATCTATTATCAAACAGCTTATGAAATTTGGGAAGCTCAGTATCTTGCATACAGTGATATCGATTTACATTATTAGAGGATACTATGTCTACAACAAAAACCCAAGAAATCAAAGAAACTCAATCGAACAACGACATCAAAGAAACCGAGATTGACAACGAAACTTCTTCTAATATTATCATTCCCCCACCTGAACTTGACGAGTTCTGTTCTCCGGAATATATCGATCCTTTCGCGCGTCTCCCCCGCATCCAAGCGCTCAGAGGGGCTACCCCCGATCTATGCGGCTATTTCGTCTCTATGGATCAGATGGCTAAGGCGGGTTGGCTCGATTTTGAGTACGTTGATCCCTATATTGTCGATTATACCTTTGAATCTAATGGAGAACTGGAATCGGGAGTTCTGCTAAAGACTCCAAGAATGCTGGTCATCCCCCGTACTCCCCTGTTAGGCTATGACCGGGAAGCCTCACAAGAATCTCAGCAGTTAGTGATCCTAGGCCCCTGGAAAGCTGAGTACAAACAGGAGAAAAATGTCTCTAACCTGCGGTTGTGTGAAGTATTTTTGCTTACCCCCGACAATAAACCCCTGCATCAAGTACCCCTAGCCTATATCGCTAAAGGGGCCAACGGCGCAACCTTCAGTGAGCATCATAATCAGTTCCTCACTGAGATGACCAACTGCCATGCTATTAGTCGAGGAATTGCGGCTCGTCCCAAAAACAACAAATTTAACTGTTTATGTGCATTTGAGTTCTCTGTAGCTAGAGAGCTTGTCGGTGATAAACAAAAATCTTTTACCTGTCGGGTAACGTCCCATACCATTCCCACTCTAGAAAATTGGCATACCTTTTTCCTCGGTTACTCCCCCGAAGCGAAAAAGATGGCTTGGGATGGTTTGCAGCCATCTCAGCCATTGATGATTCCAGGGCAATCGAATAGTGTTATGGCTTTGCCAGCCGCTAAACCTGAAGAAGAATAAAACTATTCCCGTTATAATCGGAGGATTATAACGGGATAAACTTCATTTTGAGCATTTATCTGAAAAATTATGGAATTTACCGTTTCTCAAACCACAATTTCTGAGCATTTAGCCCAAATTAAAACTATTCTTCCACCTAAGCCTTCTTATCCGATTTTAAGCAACGTTTTAATGAAGGCAAAAGATCAACAACTTATCCTAACCACTTTTGATAGTTCTTTAGGCTTAACGACGAGCTTTCCGGTTTCCATTGAAGAAGAAGGTAGCATTTGCGTAAATGGTAAACTTTTAGTGGGCTTGATTAATAAATTAAATGCAACCGAATTAACTTTTAAACTTGAAACTACAGAAGATTTTGAGGAGGACGAAAATCCTTTAATTTTAATTGTTCAAGCCGAAAATAGTATCTATCGATTGCAAGGGATCGAATCGAATCAATATCCGGAACTCCCTATCCTCGAAACGCTTTTATCCGTAACTCTACCGTCTCACTCTTTATTATCAGCTTTAATTCCCGTTTTGCGCTCTTATGCAACCGACGAGACAAAACAGATTCTTCGTGGAGTTCATTTTCTCTTTTCAAGCTCAAAACTTGAGTTAATTTCGACGGATGGCCACCGTCTGTCTATGAGTAAATTGTCTCTTGATGATCTTGCTGGAATTGATGAGATTGAAAGTGAGGGAATCACTATCCCTGGAGATACTTGTCAACAGCTAGTGAAGTTATTGAGAGGTTTTAAGGAAGATGTCGAACAACCATCACAATCTCCACAAGAAGATGAGTGCGGAACTCGTTCCGCACCCCAATCCGAATCGGTTCAAGGAGAAGACGAACCATCACCGACAATAGACAATAATTTTTCTGAACCCGTTTGTTCCACAGTAAAAATTTCGTGGGATAACAAACAAGTCCAATTTGAGTTAGGCGCTCATCAAATGATGATTAGTCGCTTATTGCAGGGCACATATCCAAATGCTCATCAATTGTTGCCTTCTGAGTATCCAAACTCAATTAATTTTCAAGTCTTAGAAATGAAACGGGCGATTAATCGTCTGAACATCCTCAATCCCAAGAAAAACGTATTAGTATTGGAGTGTTCGGCCCAGCGCCAGCAAATTAAATTATATTGGCTCTCTAGCGACCACCATCAAGGCATAGAAAATATCCCGGCAGTCGTTGAACGAGATTTAACGATCGCGTTTAATTCTAAATATTTCCACGACGCTGTATTGGCACTTCCAGGAAACGAACTCAAGTTTGAGGCGATCGATCCCGATCAAGCATCCCGCCTAGTTTCTCTTGAACCGGACTGTTCCGCATTTGTCCTTCTGATGCCGGTCAAGGTCGACCAATTTCCGCAGGTTCCTACAGTTAATAAAGAACCCTCCCTGCCCCCTAATCAAACAAAAGATAAAGAACTTGCGAAAGTTAATTAAGCATCTATCAATTCTCTAGTTTTTCAAGAGATTACCCTTCATTTATTTTGATTTGCTCAATGAGACACTTACCTTTCCATCTCAAATATCGTCCCCAAACCCTCGCCGATTTGGTGGGACAACAGCCAATCGCCACCACCCTAACCAATGCTATAACCACAGGACGCATCGCCCCGGCCTATCTCTTTAGCGGACCGAGGGGCACGGGCAAAACCTCCACCGCCCGTATCTTGGCCAAATCCCTTAACTGCCTATCAGAGGACAACCCCACCGTTACCCCCTGCGGTCAGTGCGATTCCTGTGGTGCGATCGCCTCGTCTAACTCCCTCGATGTCATTGAAATTGACGCAGCCAGCAACAATTCCGTAGAGCAAATTAGAGATTTAATTGAAAAATCCCAGTTCGTTCCCCATAATCTCTATAAAGTCTGGATTCTGGATGAATGCCACGCCCTATCCCATTTCGCCATTCAAGCGCTCTTAAAGACTCTGGAAAATCCGCCAGAAAGGGTCGTATTTATCCTTTGCACCACCGAACCTGAGCGTTTGGGGGACACGATTATCTCTCGCTGTCAACGGTTTAATTTCCGCCGCGAGAGCGATTCGGTGATCATAGAGCATTTAGCCGCCATCGCCCAACGGGAAAATATTACCATCGACCCTCATGTCCTGCGGCTGATTGCCCAACATTGCCAGGGGGGACTCAGGGATGCTCAATGTTTATTAGAGCAACTTAGTTTGTTGTCCAATACCCTTACCCCTGAGCAAGTTTATGAGTTAACTGGGTCCGTCCCCGAACAGGATCTACTGTTGTTGTTCAATGCGATCCAAGAGGAAGATACCGAGCAAGTTATTAAGCGAACCAGGGAATTGTATGAAGTCGGTTTAGATCCTCTAGTGATTGCTCAAAACCTTTTAGAATTCCACATTACGGCATTATTGGCTCAAACTGCCGATAATGCAGAATTAGGGAAAGTAACCGCAAGCACCTGGGAAATCTTACAGGGCTTAAATATCCCAGACCACCGATTGATTGCACAGATCAGCAAACTCAAAAGCGGCTTAACTCAGATTAAATTATCCAGAGTTCCCCGTATTATTTTAGAGGTAACTTTAATAGGGTTATTTGCGCCCAATGATGTCTATGTGCCCTCTCCTCCCAATTCTTCTAAAGAGTTGAGTGGGAGTGCGGAACGAGTTCCGCACCCCAGTGTTAACAAGTTCCTGACCCCGCTTCCTGCATCTATAGCCACGCTTCCTTGCGAGCCTATCAATCTAGATAGTCTGTGGAAACAAATTATAGCGGCTCAAACCCAAAAGGCACTGAGTGCCTTACTCAATCAGCAGGCGAAATTGGTCGCCCTGCAAGAAAATGTCGCTACAATCCAAGTCCCAGAGGTATTTAAACCCAGAATTTCTCAATCGAGTTCTACTTTAAGTGATTCGTTTGAGAAGATCTTGGGGCACAAGGTCAATATTGAACTTGTAGTATAAGTCAATTTCTCCCCGTTTTGTACTACAAGGATTTTGCGTCATTTGAATGTCCCCAACTCGGGGAAATACTCGGAGGCGTTGTAGTATATCAAGAAAAAACAGGTGAGAATGAAAGTTTTTTCAGTTAAATTCAACAAAGCACTATGCCACTTTACTTAATGACCGGTGACAACGATTTTTTAATCTCCCAAGAAATTCAGGCACTACTAGCTCAATATCTAGCCCCTGAGTGGTCTTTGTTCAATTACAATGAATATCCTCCAGATTCCCTCAATGAGGCAATCATTACCATGAACCAGCCCCCTATTGGTAACGGTTTCAGGGTTGTTCATCTTATTCAATGCCCTTGGTTTGGTACGATTAACGACGATAGTATTGCACAGGTTGAAAAGGAGATCGATCTTCTTCCTAGCACCACCGTCTTGATCTTAACAGCGTCTAAAATTGATCGGCGGCTAAAAGTGGTTAAGATGCTTATCGACAAAGCCGCACTCTTTAAAGAATTTAACTTGATTTCCCCTTGGGATGAAGGCACTCTCATCACTCAGCTTTACCAAATGGCTACCTCGATTGGTGTTGACCTCACTCAAGCCGCAGCCAAACAGTTAATTATCGCTGTTGGTAATGACACCCGTCTATTATCTGGGGAGTTAGAGAAACTCAAAACTTTCGTCGGCGACGAAGCCGTCACAGTTGAAAGTGTCAATCAATTGGTGGATAATCGTGCGGCTACATCTATTGATTTAGCTAAAGCCTGTTTGAAGCAAGATGTCAAAACCGCGATCGCTACCCTTGAGAACTTGAACAATAGTGGGGAAGCAGCCCCTAAAATCCTTGCCTCCCTAATTACTTTGTTTCGACAATGGACTTGGACCAAGGCTTTAGTTTCTGAGGGGGTCACTGATACCCATCATTTAGAAGCTTGTACTGGCATCTATAAGGGCAGATGTTACTACCTGATGTTGGAAGTTGAAACTATTTCCCTAGAAAGATTTATCTTCTGCCAAGAAGTTCTTTTAAAGGCTCAGATTGCCTTCAATTCCGGCAACAAAAACCTTAAACTTTACATCATTCAACTATGTCAGCAATATTTTCCAGTATAAACGGGCAACAGGGAGCAATAAAACTACTCACTGCCGCGTTAACTTCTGGTCGCATCCCCAATGCCTATCTATTCACTGGTGTATCTGGGGTAGGCAAAAGAACTACTGCGCTCGCTTTGGCTAGGGCACTTATAGCAGATGAGGAACGGCATAATCCTGACTTGACAATAATTGAACCGACTTATTGCCAACAGGACGATTTAATTCCCCTTTCTGTTGCAAGAGAACAACAGCTATCTTTTAATAATCAAGTCGCTCAGATTCGGATCGAGCAAATCAGAGAATTAACTCGGTTTTTGGCTCAAGCTCCCTTAAAATCTCAAAGGTTAGTTGCCATTATCTTAAACGTGGAATCCCTAACCCCTAATGCGGCTCAGGCTTTATTAAAGTCACTAGAAGAACCTGGGCAAGCATTGTTAATCCTTACCACAGATAATATTGAATCTGTGCCGCCAACGATCATTAGCCGCGCCCATATTATTCCCTTTTGTCCCCTGTCTACATCTAAACTCCAAAGTGTGTTGAGTGGCTTGGGAATAAAAGTAGATCCTGTTGTTTTGAATTTAGCCGGCGGTTCTGTATCTAAAGCGATCGCTTATCAACAATTATTGGACGAACTGCCCTCCGAATTAGCGTCTCCTTTTTGTTCAACCTTTTCAGAAACCTTTAGCAAATCTCAATTGATTTGTGAATTAGAAACAATAAATCAATTGTTGCTTGCCGATTATTGGCAACATAAAGCTTGGGAAAATCGAGAAGAAAAATTGGTTCAATATTTAGAATTAGTTAAATCTCAATTGTCTAAAGCTAATGCCTTGTTGGCTTGGCAATGTTGTTTAAACCGAGTTAGACGCAATTGAAAGTGCGGGGAAAATAACCCCAAAACTCGTATTAACAGTGCTTTTCGCCTGATTTACCATTTAGTATTGGTGACTAAGTTCTGTCGTCCATCTCTTAACAGTGATATTCTTGAAAAAATGGAATTTATCTTAAGAGAATTGTTAGGAAAATGGGAATGTGACCTCCCTATCGTTTGGGGGGGGAAGCCGACCATATACACGCGCTTTTTGAAAGTCACCCATCCGTTGAACTGTCGAAATTGGTTAATAATATTAAAACCGTAACATCTCGCCGTTTAAGGGCAGAATATTCTCAACATTTATCTCAGTTTTATTGGGGAGATAAACCTCAATTTTGGTCAAGTAGTTATGCTATTATTAGTGTTGGGGCACAAGCTCCCTTAGATAAATTAATTGAATATGTGCAGAATCAAGAAAAACCGGAATGAACACGAAGTGGCGCTGCGCGTTCGTGCTGTGCGGTTTATTTATTGGTTTCGCTAACCCCACCTAAATTTTCATTATAGAAGGGGACTGCGCGAAACATCTTTGTTCAAAAGTGAGAACCAACTATGACAAGAGATAAATCCACTCCCACAGTCCGCAGAGGACGAATTTTCCCCGAAATCCAGTGGACAGAACCACAAAAAGCTCAAAAGAGAGCCGAACGCGAGGAATTTTACCAACGCTGCCAGCCAATTTTTGCAAGAATTCAGCCTGAATTAATTAAAACTCACTACAACTGGTATGTAGCAATTGAACCAGATAGTGGAGAATATTTTCTCGCTCAGGATGATTTAGTTGTTGCTCAAATAGCGCATCAGAAATACCCAAATGCCAAACTCCATGTTTTCCGCATCAATGAAACCGGAGTATGCGGAACCCTATGATTTCCGGTTATTTTGGGGATGAAGATGGGTTATTTTTTGAAATAGAGTTGCTTGCTGCTGATGGTTTAGAACTAGCAGTTGATGCCATGTTTGATACGGGTTTTTCTGGTTGGTTGGCAATTAACGAACAAGATTTAGATGCTCTTGGTTGGATTTATGTTGATCAACAAACTATGAGAACAGCGCAGGGAGATTCACAATTTGATGTTTTTTTAGGAAAAATGCGAATTAATGGCAACGAATTTGAGGTTCCTGTTCATGTAGGGCAAGGTTTATCTGAAGTTTTACTGGGTCGTCAGTGGTTAAAAACACACCGTTTGGTGGTGGATATGTCGTCCTCAGTATTGACGTTGGGAAATTGATTTGACGCTCCCTCACGGGACGTGAGGGGTTCTCAGTTCAGCCAGTCAACTTATCTAACAAGCTTTCACTTATAAAGGAAGGTGTTATGGGAGCGTGTCACTTTGGCGAAAGTGACACGCTCCCTTTGGGTCTTTTCTTGATGTAACTCTAGTCCTAATAAATGAAGTAACTGGACAACTTGAGCATAGCCGCTCATTATTGCATCTTCAGTCTTAGATAACAATAAAAAATCATCGGCATAGCGCACTAATTTTAAATCAGATTCAGTAAAATGATGGTCAAACTCATCGAGATAAATATTAGCTAACATCGGAGAAATAACCGCACCTTGAGGGATTCCTTTCTCTGGAAAAATAATTCCTTTATCGGTTGAAATTACTGCCGAAATCCAAGCTTTTATTAAGCACAATATTCCTGAATTGTCAATAGTTTTTCTGACTTCTTTTAACAAGATAGGATGAGAAATATTATCAAAATACTCAACAATATCCGCATCCAATACCCACTGATAACCCAAATCTCGCCAATAAGCGGCTCTTTTGACGGCATCAAGATAAGAACGATTAGGACGATAAGCAAAACTCGCATCAGAAAAACGTTTTTCCATTACGGGATAGAGAACATTTAATAATGCTTGTTGAACAATTCTATCCCGCACAGTGGGAATTCTTAACTCTCGCCATTTTTCTTGAGTTTTAGGAATTAAGATTTGTTGAAGCGGCTGAGGAATATAATTACTATTAGCTACAGAATTGAGTAAGAAAGTTAGATTATTATCTAAATTTAGAGCAAATTTTTCTATGGTTTCTCCATCAATCCCTGCACAACCTTTATTATCGGCTACCTTAAACCACGCTTGATTAAAATTAGGCAAGTTGAGAAATTCATCAATAATATTTGTCATATTAGTTTTTAAGTAAATTGGTTCTTCAGACTCAAGTATGCTAATTCATCTCTGTAAGCCATGTAAACGAATGATTTTAGTTAGAAACTATTAGTAACTAGCCGAAATCTTTATTCTATATTGATTAGGTTGTGTTAGTTAGCATACTTCAGTCGGTAGAACCAAAAGTTTAAACCGATGGTACAATAAAAAAGTCTCCACGCTTAAAAAAGGTAAACCTCAAGCATTTTGGTCAAAACGGTTAGCCACCATCACCGAAAAGCGGAATCGCCAGATGAGAGACGGCATCAATAAAGCGGCAAGACTGGTTATCAATTATTGTCTTGACAAAGGCATTGGAACAATCATTTTTGGCTGGAATAAAGAGCAAAAACAGAATTGTCAATTGGGTAACAATACGCAAGCTTTTGTACAAATACCAATTGCACGATTAAAAAATAGAATCGCTCAATTATGTGAACAGTATGCGCTAATTTTTGAAGAAATTAACGAGGCTTATACCTCAAAAAGTTCGTACCTCGATGGAGATTTGATTCCCTTATATGGTGAGAAACCCGACGGATATCAATTCTCTGGAAAACGAATCAAACGAGGTTTATATAAATCGAAAAATGCCATTTTAGTTAATGCGGATATTCAGGCAGCCGCCAATTTGTTAAGGCGGTTTCAATTAAAAGTAAATACAATCTCATTGGAGAAAGTATCTAGGGGCAGTTTGATGTGTCTCATGAAGATTAAACTCTTCATGCCAGCTAAGAAGAAAAATTTAAGTTTTTCGGCTTAGAATCTGCGCTCTGTTAAGGCGCAGAGTCATCAAGTAGAGAAACATAATCTACAAACAGTGATCAGGCAAAAACTTGGTAAATCACTTTCTAAGTGCAAAAAGGATGAATTGCTGAATATTTTAGGAGCTTAATTTGTAGAGTTATCAGTTATTAATTTTCAGCAAATCGCTGATAACTCTATTTTTTATCCTTCGGATATAAATTACGATTTTTTACAAATAGCTTACTTTTATGAAGACAATTACTCATTTTCGTCTTCCTGGTTTATGCCGAGAAAAAACTCGTATTTTACTATTAGCTTTATTGCTCTTTCTGTTAGCTATTTAGTTTAATTTTTCCTCCTCTTTGAGGAGTTTTTTTTCTGCCGTTGGCAAAATTGCTTGAAAAATTCATCTTTAACCAAAACTATGTTGTTAGTAATTCATAATCAATTAGAAATATTTGAAAGGCTTTGGGCTATGGTCGATCAAAGAAACTATCAGCCCGAAATAATCGATGAAGAACAATTAAGTTTAGTGGCGATCATCGAAAGTAATGAATTAAGCGATGGCTGGACATATACTCAAAATGTCGATTTAGAGGATAATATTCCTGTTATTCTTTTAACTCGTTCTCGTTCAACTGACGTAGGCGATATTATTCAAACGAAAAAAGGGGAATGTTATTTAGTTGATTCTCAAAATTTTACTTTGTTACCTCAACAACCGATATATATTCATATTGGAGAATCAGTAACTCTTCCGAACGGTGAAATAGTAGAAAAATTTCCCTCTCTTCCTATCTTTAATTGGTCTTGTCTTCCTCTGCTACAAACTATTAATTTCTCAGGGAGCTATTATTATTTAGAAATTCGCGGTGACAAAAAGCAAAAATATCGATTATTAAGAACATATAAATAACTGTAGTTTCCTCGCGTTGTTTGCCCTTTCGGGCTTTTTTTTTGAAAAATAAATTACTTCACAAGAAATTATGAACAATAACATCAATCAAATCAGCGTTACTGGTCGTTTAGGGCAAGATCCAGAAATTCGCTATTTTCAGTCAGGTAGCGTTCTGGCTAAGTTCAATCTAGCCGACGATCGTGGCGAGGGCAAAAATGCTGAGGCTAACTGGTTTCCCTGCGAAGTTTGGGGCAAGGCGGCTGAAGTCGCGGGTGATTATTGCTCCAAAGGCTCCCTCGTGGGAGTTAAAGGCGAACTAACGATCGAATCTTGGACTGACAACAGCACGGGGGAGGTTCGCACTAAGCCTGTTATCAAAGTTAAATCCTTAGAGCTTTTAGTAACCAAAAACTCGACTTCTCAGCCAGCACTGGCTACTGGTGTTGTAAGTAAACCTAATTTTTAATTCTGCAATTTTTTCGATATTTTTGCCCTTTCGGGCTTTTTTTTTGGAAAATAACAGTATTTTAGGGAGAATTATGAATCAAACTACCTTAAAAATTAAAATCGAATCAGTTACACCCGTTGAATATAGTGAAGATGGCGGAGTCAAAAAAGTTAGTGGTAGTTGCTGGTTCCAGTTTTACGACACCAATTCTAAACAAACTCTTCAATCTTCTATCGAGTTTGATGCGTATAACGGCACAGGCGGAGCAATTTTAAATGCTGGTGAAAATGCTGTTTGGATAGCTGTAGGTCGCTTGGATATTTTCAAGCCATCTCAGACCTCACCTAATCATTCCTTGTTGCTTCATATTCAGCAAGCCTTTTTGGTTAATGCGGCTCCTGCTTCAATTGACGCGGCTCCCGTCGCTATACCTGAAGTTATCGTTCCTGTCTCCAAACCTAAGCTAGAGCTTGTAGGTGCTGGAGTTGGAGCGGGGGCACATCAGAATGGTAAAAAGCCAATTGATGATAATTGCGACGATATTCCTTTTTAATTGTTTTAATTCGAGTTTTTGGGGAGAAGGTAGCCATTTGGTGCTGCCTTTTTATCCATAAAAATTGCTTAAGTCTTGCTAAGTATGCCTAGACTTGGATACCCAGAAATCCTAATTGATTTTGCTCTTATCTAATGCCGCTAGGCGATTAACTCACTCTAAAATAAAGGTAAATTCTTAATAAAAGCCGATGATCAATCCAACCTTAATAGCAACAGATATTTGGATTCCTGCCAAATGGGAGGATTTTCTGCAAATTATTGAAGACCCTGCCTATAAAAAAGCTAAAGCTTATTATTATCACCATCACATGAGATTAGAAATGCTACCCGTTGGTTTTGATCATAGTAAAGACCATAGCGTTATTGTCTTTGCCATTAATTTATTTAGCGTTTACGCAGGGATTCCCCTCACTTTATTGGATAACTGTTCTTATCGTAAGGCAGGGATAAAAGAATGCCAACCCGATATTTCTGGCTATGTAGGCGATAAAGCTAAAATTATTCCTCAAGGAACAAATATCGTTAATCTCAATCAATATCCCTCCCCAGATTTAGTTGTTGAAGTGGCTAAAACCAGTTTACTTGATGATTTAGGCACAAAGCGCTCTCTCTATGAAGCATTAGGGATAAAAGAATATTGGATTGTTGATGTCGAAAATACTAAAATCATCGCTTATCAAATGCAAAATAAGGGGTCTTACCAGATAGTTAGATCTAATGTTCTCTCAAGCTTAGATATAGGTATTTTAGAAGACGCTTTACGTCAAAGTCGTCAATCCGATCAATCTGCGGTTGGCAAATGGTTAATGACACAATTTCAGCCTTAAAAATATCTATAACCCTTATTGTGTATGGATTAAAGACAACTTTCCTTTGTCTCGAGGTGCTTGCAAAATCCTGAAACCTTTGCTGTACAAGGATTACGGCTAGTGTACTTTAAATAATTATTGTCACTGTTTAAAGAATTATTGTCACAATTTTTAATCCCCTCCTTATAGTCTTAAGCTCTCTCTGCATCTTGCTTTGAGCCACTTAAGAACCCAAAATAACCTCAACCCACATTTTAAAGTAAATGATGTCATTTATTGAAAAACCCTGCTAAACTTTTTAAAGTAAATGATGTCATTTATTGTTTTCTCAAGCCAACCTTTGTCTTAAACTATCATGACGCTATCAGGCATCAACCCTAATGAAATTGAACTATGCGCTGATGAAGAGGAACTAAAGTCCGTAAAAAGCTCAAAAATTCTTCAAAATCCCTTAAAGCTGATTAATACCGAACTTACTCCCGAAGTTGAACAAAAACTTGATGTCCTGAGTGCGATTGGGCAAGCATCCAATAAAAACGAACGTGCAGAAGCTATCAAGCAAGCCGCTAAAACCCTTGGAAAAAGCACTCGCACCATTAGACGGTTGTTGGCAAAAATAGTTCATGAAGGGGTGGCTACTTTAGCGGTTGGTCGTCAAGATAAAGGACAGTACCGCATATCTTACG
The DNA here is from genome assembly GCF_000147335.1 of Gloeothece verrucosa PCC 7822. Classification (NCBI taxonomy): domain Bacteria; kingdom Bacillati; phylum Cyanobacteriota; class Cyanophyceae; order Chroococcales; family Aphanothecaceae; genus Gloeothece; species Gloeothece verrucosa. The sequence goes on along the minus strand of NC_014534.1, from coordinate 127,306 downwards.
CAGTGGCGTGATTTCATCATCAAACTCTACGAATGGGGACAAAAAGAAGGTTCAAAAAGCAATATCAGTCAACTCTATGTAGCAATAACGTCTTTAGCGTCACAAGGAGAAAAACTCAGAACAGAGGTACAGAAAAAAGATGGTATTGCCAAATATTTAAAACCTTATCCTGAAGTCTTAGAAGATTTAATCGCGCTCAAATATCCTTCTCATGTCACTGTCTATAAGTTTAAAGCACGTCATCCGGGCGCGGATATTGACCATCAAATAGTGCAAACGATTGACGAAAACCTACATATCACCCATAGTAATCAAATTTGGCAAGCTGACCATACTCAACTGGATGTATTTATTGTTGAAAATATTAAAAATAAAGATTCATTACTCAAACCCGAAATTATCCGAGATAGAAAAGGAGAACCCATCCGTCCTTATTTAACAATTATCATGGACAGTTATTTTGGCTGTATTGTCGGTTATTATTTAGGCTTTGTGGCAGCCGATTCTCATCGAGTGGCATTAGCTCTGCGTAATGCCATTTTACCTAAGCAGGTAAAAGAAAAGTATGGATTAATTAATGAATGGGTTGAACATGGGATTCCCGAATATCTTGTAACCGATAGAGCTAGAGAATTTAAAAGTGACCACAAGAAACTCGTGGCCACCCAGTTAGACTTTAAATTTTAGGTATGATTAAACATGTCGTTTTAAATTTTCAGTCTCTCTGATTAAAAGCTTAATAGCATTATCTTCATCAGTAGAAAGAGTTTTAATTGCATAACGTTCATTACTACCTAACTTTTTAGCTAAATAAACAACACTACTTCCTCCTTGCCCAAGTTTGACTTGGATATCATACTTACCCCCAACAATTGCACCCTCAATTGAATTAGACACAAAAACTCTCCTATACTAGGCTCAAATCTCACAACGTTTAGGCAAATTATGCAAAAACTCGTTTGATTTATCTTCTTTGTGATTATACTTGTTCTCCGTTTAGAATACCCAAATTCAGCCGACGAATTATCATACTCTCCGTTTTTTCTTGGTAAAAAGGTATAATTTCCTGACTATACTACAACACCTGACAATATATCCTCTTGTTTTCGGTATCCAAAACCTTATAAATTCGTTGTAGTATAATTATTCATTTTTAACCCATGTAGTATATCTTAGGTTTTTTAATCTCGAACAATTATCCTAATGGATTATTATAGAAAAAAATTTTTTTGTTAAAAGCGGATATTAACTCCCAGACCGAGAGTTTAAGTGACCAAGCTATCAGTCAAGCTCTGGATCTGAGTATCTCAACACTAGAGAGAGTACGTAAACGCTTTGTTGAAGACGGCATTGAAGCCGCATTAGCCCGCAAAGAACAGGTTAATCGCAAAGCGCCGCGTTTCAATGGGGAGCAAGAAGCTCATTTAATCGCCGAACGCCTGTAGCGAACCCCCACAGGGGCAAGGACGTTGGACTCTACGATTATTAGCCGAAAAAATGATAGAACTAAATTATGTTGAGCAGGTAAGCCATGAAACCGTGCGTCAAACCTTAAAAAAAATTAATTACAGTTTTAGTTTCTAGACTTTTAAATCTTGATTAAGTGCTTTAACCTTTGATGCCGCAAGGCGTTGATCACCGGACAAAAAAATTAGAAGAAATGGACGATTATGAGAGTGCTTTAACCTTTGATGCTGTAAAGCGTTGATCACTTCCTAAAATAGACTTAGTTTTACCTTTATCATCCTGTGCTTTAACCTTTGATGCTGTAAAGCGTTGATCACTTGATCAGGTTTTGATTATTTAAGCCTTTTTTTCGAGCGAGTGCTATAATTTTCAAAAATGCACCTTTCCTTTAACCAAGCCGCTTCTTCCCCCGCCCCGACATTAGGACTTGGTTTAAGCAAAAATTAGCTTTATTTCCTCCGTTTAAACGAGTTACGGATTTCTTCTTGCTGTTTGAGATAGTTTTCTCGTATTCGCTCTCTACGGCTAATTCCGAATTGTTGCTGCCAAAGTTCTTCTTTTTCACGCCATTCTTGAACTTCTTCTTCTCTGTAGGATAAAGCGTAGGCAACGCCGGCACTACTCATATCGGACTTCCAGACTCTTTCTTTGAATTCCGGACGGGGTGTTCCGTCGGGATAATAAGAGTAACTATCATCCCATAAAGTAAAAGGAAACTCCCATTCCGGCAGAAGATTCCCTTGCTCGTCGTAGAACTGTTTATCGTAATCATCTAATCTCATATTTGGGTTTTTTCCCATTTTTTTTCTCCTCAAAATATAAATTTTTTTAATTAAATTATGGTTTTACACATTAAGCACATCGATTTGATATCTGGCGAATATCTTCCCAATCCTTTTGCTAACCAACGTCAAGAGCAACCTTACTGGATCGAGAAGCTCTCTAATAGCTTGCTAGAATCATTTTGTCCAGATATTTCCGTCAGTGTAGGACACTTGGATGAGTTCTACGTTCAATCAAGTGACCCAGAGCGAATAGCCCAAGCCGAAAAAATCTTAAAGAATCACCCCGAAGGACACAAACTTATTCTAGCGAATGGCGATCGCTTTTTTTACGCGCCAGCCGAATACGAACCTATTATTAACGAGATTCTGGCGGGATTGGATGTAAAAAAACCCGATCTTAAAAATCGTGGGGCTTACTCTTCACTGTTAACATCAGATCAAAAATCAAACCAAAAACGAACTGCTACCATTCTAATAGTTGACGATGAAACTGGGGAAAACGGAGGTATTCTTGATAAACGAGATGCCTGGAAATTGACGGGTGACTGTCACGGGAAAATGTCTCCTCAATTTGCCTCTGAAGTTTTTAAAACGAATAATAGAGCAATTCAGTTTAGAATAGGGCTACTCGAAGATAAATATATCGGTAAAGGTACGCTCACTCCCCGATGGCTTGACGGGGATGAGCATGAACTCTTTCGTCCTCTCAAATTTTCTAATCCCGCTAACATTCCCAATATAGACCTTGTACTTCCTTTATCATCGTTTAAGGGAACAGCTAAAGGTAATATCAAGCCTGGGTTAATTACTACAGAAATTGTCATTACTGAGAAAGACCGTTCTAAGGCCCAAAAAGAAAGAGGTTCTTTAATTTCGGCCTCTCAACCTGTACAATATTACACTGAAGCCTTAAAAGACACGACACCTTTACTTGAGCAACACCTTGAAAAGCTTCAAGAGTCTATCGAAGATCCCCGAAAGCTTGAACAGCTATATCAAAAAGCCACACTGAGCGGCGAGGCGGAAGAATCCGAAGTTGAGGAGAATCAATTTCAGGATTTAATTTCTAAATTAATTGAAAATGATAAATACGGACAGTTACGGGAAACGGAATTTTACAAAAAAAAATTAGAACAATTTCAGGCTAAACAATGGAAGGAATCGGCTATAGGCAAATTCGTCAAATTTAACCGGGCTGTTGTAATTCCTTCCAAAGATTTAGAACTCGGAGAACTTTACTGGAACGACTACAAGCCTGGTGAGTCAGTTTTAGGCTTTCGATCTCCTATGATCGGTAAAAACGGCTTAAGAGTCTCCACCAACAAACCTGTTGAAGAAGGTCTAGCTCCTGACGGTTCGCCCTTAGAGGGTGTTCTAGTCATGAATGACTTTTCATGGCCCAGGTTACATCAACAATTGACTGGACAACTGAGTGTGGCACTTACCACTCATCCCGACAAGCAACCTCAACTTCAGCAGATTCTAGAACAGTTACCTACTGCCAAACAGCTTAAGGATTCTTCCGGGAAGGAACGGGTTCAATTAATTGACTCGATTAATTTATCTCTTGAGACGCTAATCGAGTCCGGCATACCTTTAACTCCCTTACCCTATGAAACTGACAATGAAGCTGACGGGATGGATTTTGATGGCGATACATACGGTTTCGAGCTAATACATAATTATCCCCATCTAGCTCAAGCAGCAAGACTTCACGCACTCAATCCCGATACCCCAATCAAGAAGGAAGATAAATTATCATTTGACCCTTCATGGTCATTCGAACGGGTTGCACTATTTATGGCCAACTCGCCGGTCGGGGTGATTAACAATCAGGTGACGACTGTTCAATCTTTTAAAAATGAACTTGATATTTATAGAGATTACGCTAAACCGGCACAAAAACGGGAATACGCACAAAAATTAGCTAATACCGCCAACAGACTTATTGCCACTGAAAATAGAGAGAAAAATCCCCGTCCCATCCCACCTGACTATCGAGAGCAAGTTTACCAAATTGCCCAGATTGCTACCCAACCCCTCGATTCAGGGAGTGCTGGACAAATCTTTAATTTAACCGAACAAATCTATGATGAGTTATTGATCGAGGCGCAGTACAATAATCAGATAGCCGTAGATATGTTTAAATCCGCCCGTCCCCCCAGTATGGCGCGAATTCAACAAGATAAAGGGGCACTCTACCGCAAACTGGAAACCATCACCGACAAAAAAGAACAGGGACTCTATACTGGCGATCGCATTCTCAAAGCTACTGGCGTGACACCGGTGGAATTAATGGCTCACGTCACCAACGGGGCGTTCCGTTCTGAATCTCTTGAGAGCCGTCCCCTCAATCAATTTCGGGATTTTTTCCCCAACGATTATACGGAACAGCAGTTTCTTGAAGTAACCGAAAAAAAAGGAGAATTTGATGGGCTTTTCAATCGAGCTACTGCCTTACGAAAGGAACAAGAAAACGAACCGGGTCCCGTGTTGAACTTCACTACCCCTAAAGGGAATAAAGTTCGTATAACCAACTTAATAGCCTTTAACAGCATTAGTCACTTTACTCCTCTCCAATCTCAAGATATTACCTTAAGCTTTGTCGAAAATGACGATAAATCGACCAGGGCAAGCCATCAATTAGCGGCTCAAGCCACTCTAGAGGGGAAAACTATTACTCTCGGTACAGTTAAAGAATCAGACCGAGAAAAATTTAATATTCAAGCCGGGATGACTGTTCCGGGGACGGCTAAACTGGGCCAAGCCCTCTCGGACGCTGAGATAGACCTGCTATTTAAACAAGCGTTTGATGGGGCAAGGGAATGGAAGGAATTGCTACCTCCCGAACAGATACAGCAATATTTCGGGGCTACGGGTCATTTAGCTTGCCGGGAATTAAAAAATCAAGCCAATACGACCCAACATTTTCTGTTTGCCGCCTTTGCCGATGAACTCATCGATCGCAGTCAAACTTTTCAATTCAAGGAATTCCTCGTCGATAAACTAAAAGACTACAATGAGGTTCCCTCTCAACTCTTTAATGAAGAGGTTCAATTAAGGGTGTCCCCCATTACTATAGAGAGTAAAGAAGGGGAACGGATCGGGAGGCTGTGGGAAGTTCATAATCCCGAAGACGATCAATGGTATTCATTTGGATTATCTTCTGTTAAAGGGGCACAGCTTCCCCTTAACACCACTGTTACGGGCCAACTTTCTGGGGAGAATCCCGCTACGGCTCGGCTCGATATCATCACCCCAGAAATTCAGCAAAAACTTCAGCCTTTTTTTGAAGGGGGGGGAGAAATTATCTTCGGGCAGATCAATAAATATGCAGCCGCCGGGGAATTTTTTAATGGCCAGACTGAGACATTTACGCTACGTCGGTTTACCCCAGAAACTGAATACGTAGTTTCTGTAGGTGATAAAACCCTTGGGGTTGTCGATCGCAATTTGATCGCTCAAATTGCTCAAGCCAATTCTTTCAAGGCCACATTAACGACTTACGGGGTAGATAGAGGGCGCTATGCGATCGCTACCCTCAATAATGGTGAAAAACTGAGGATTAACAAGATAGCTTTCCGAGGACACGACGACTTTAAGGGAGAATCTCTGATTTCGGAGCCGGTACAATTAAATATCAAGGCGACAAAAGCGGCTGAAGAGGTGGGTGTAGAAACGATTATCGACGGGTTTCCTCAAATTATTGGAGTATTTGGTTCGCATCGGGATCAGAATCCCGGTAAGCAAGCTCTTACCCAGGCTGGACTCTTAAAAGATGGAGTGACTTTTGAAGCGACTATTACTTCAAGACTCACTCTAGGAAAACTACAAATCAATCCAGATACGATACAGTACCCCCCTATTGGAGAATGGACGAAAGCGGCACATTTAGTTCCTGATGAGCAAAAACCTAAGCTCAATCCGGAGGTGGCTTACTTCCTCAATCAGGTTTCGACTCACCCCACTTTAGTGTCAGTATCAAGCGAGCAATGGCAATTGCCCAATGGGAAAGAGACTACTTTACCAACATTTAAAATTACAACCGATGTCCGTAAGGCGGCTGCTGTAGAGAAATATTTGGCTGATAATAAAATTCCCTTCGCCTTTAAGACTTCCGCCTCCGAAAAGCAGCGATCGCTGATTAGTTTTGCCATAGTTGAAGGAGATTTACCCCGTTCTATTCGCAGTAATTTAGAGGATAAATTCGGTACTCCTCTAGAGGAAGCAGCACACCAACAACGGATAGGGGAAATTTCTCCTTTCAGCCGCTCAGTGCAACAACAATTTTTAGAGCGCCAAGAGCTTCAAGCTTACCTAAATCTCAATCCGCCCGAAGTTCCCTTACGGCAATTGCCCATTTTATTGTCACTGACGGAAAACGCACCGGTGGAAATTTTATCCCCTTCTACCTTACCGGTTCAAAAGGATATTACCAATTCTCCCAATGCAGAAAATCGAACATCGTTGCCTCTAATTTCTTCTGATTCAAAAGACCCTCTTTTGGCTGCACTGACTAACCCCACTGAAGCCGCTCATTACAAAGGCAATATTAAAGCTCATTATCCGGTCTCTTTTCGAGATAATCCAACCCGTGAAGCCATTGGTAAAGATCATCCCGATTACGGGTATTACAAAGCAGAAAAATATTTCAGTGCTAAAGCCGCAGGTGTTCCGTTCGTTAGTGCTGAAGACGGCTATAAATATTATGCCCGTTCTCTCGATACCCATGAACAGAAAGAGGCCTTAATGGCTGAAATTATAGCGGCTAAACTTACCCAATATCCCAAGTTAACTTTGGAGATTGAGAAGCGAGGGGGAGTGAGCTATTTAGAGCAATGTTCCCATACAACGAGTGCCAATAATAGTAAATGGGAAGGTATTGGACGCGATAGTGCCTTTATTCGAGCATTAATCAAAGGATATGAAGAGGCGATCTTACAAAAAGCTACCTTTTTTGATGAACAGGGACAATTGAAAAAACCTGGGTTACCAGGGCTATTAGTTCCCCCCGGTTCTTCGGATGCGGTTGAGAGAAACCGAATTAAAGACCGTGCGATGGCCAACCTCGCTACTCAATTTATAGGGATACCTGCTAACCCTGATCTTCCAACATCCACAAAAGATTATCTGGCAGCTTGGAATTTATTTGATAGGGGCAATACTGGCAAATATACAGCCGACGATATTGTTATGGTATCTGGCAATCTTCCACGTTCTACCACCAAGGGCACGATTACCCCTGAGCAAGTACAGCAAACCTTTGACGAGAACTACAAGCCGCTATTAGATAGGGCGATCTCAGCCGGGGCACAGTTTGTCGTCGGGAATGCGGCGGGAACCGATAAATTGGTTCAAGAATATTTAAACAAAAAAGGATATCAATTAGAACAGACAGAGCAAGGATATTTAAAGAGCCATTTGATTAATCAAGAAATATCGGGGCAAGAACCTTCAATATCTGAAGTTACCCTTTATATCGTCACTAGAGAAGAAGAAATCAAAGAGAAAAATAGTAAAACAATCAAATCTGAGCAGACTACAGTTGAAGAAATTACTACCGTTGAATCTGAAATTGAACCTTCTTCGACTTTAATCGATCCAGAGTTTAGTCCTGAGCGGCTACAAATACAACAACAACGTACTCAAAAAGTTGCACCAGTTCTAATGGCTTTGCTCGAAGCCAAAAAATTAACTCGTTCTCCTCAGTTGAGCTATAATCCCGAAACGAATCTCACATCTTTAGAAGGAAAAGATTACGACGTAACTTTTGACGGTAAGATTCTTAATCTTTTGGATAAATCCGGTTCTCTTAAAATGATTGCCTCCGGTGTTCGCAATCAGGATACAGGCAAGGTTGATTGGTCTTCTTATCCTTTACCTCACGGGGGAGAAGGCTTAACTGAATCGGATGAGGCTAAATTAACCGATCCCCAGTTTCGCCAGTTGGTCAAAGAAATTTTGCTTAGAGCGGCTAATAATTCTACTCAGAAATATCATCAAAACGGTCATCATTGATCTATCAGAAACCCAAAAACAGGAGTTTTCACGCTCCTGTCTTTATTTAGGATATAACTATTAAACCAAGGAACTTGATTATTAATAATTAAATCAGCTTCAGTTGGTTTATGTGTCACGAAAAACTGACAATAATTTGCTAGTTCTCGCTAAATACAAGTTAATAAATTTGGACGGCGATTTAGATAATTTATAAATTTTCTCATTTTTGAGTTTCGATTAAGTTTAATGTTTTAGTTCCCACAGATTTTCTTCGATCCAAGTTTGATTGAAATTATTTTTAGTGGCAATTTCTTGGAGATATTTTTGATAATCTTTCTGATTTTCAAGGGTGGGATTATTGCCAAAAATTGCCCCAGTGCGCCAACTAAGAGGAGGAGGATACCCGTATTTCTGTTTAAATTTTCCATCAGCTATTGAAGGCGAGGCTCTTTCATTAAAGGCTTGCCTTAAGAGCGATTGGTAATATTGATAATGCTCTTGGCGGTTAGGGGGAATACAGAGATGTAAAGGTTGGGGAGGAGCCGCCAAATGTTTCGGGGGAAAATTAAATTTACATTCAGGACAGTTAGGAAAGGCGGCTAGAATTAAGCGATCGCACCCCGGACATTGTTTAACGGGGGCTTCTCCACCTTCTTTTCTTCTGGCGGATGGCTCAATGTTGAAATCATCCTTCGTTAAGGACTCAAGGAAACCGAACCCTTCAACCATCCCTACAGGGTCTAAGACCAGGCAATCTCGCTTAATGCGACCATCGGTGACGATCCTCGCTCCTCTGCCTATCTGCTGAAAATATTTCGCGCGACTGGTGGTTAATCGCGCCAAGATCACACAAGACACGATGGGCACATCAAACCCCTCACTGAGTGCTTCACAAGAACACAAAACTTGTAAATCACCGGTGTCAAGTTGAGCATAAAGTTTTTCCCGGTCATCGATGCCCATCGTGCCATCAACTTTTGCAGCCCTCATCCCAACAGCATTAAAATCAGCAGCCAATGCTTGTGCGTGTTCGATATCGATGGTAAAAGCGATCGTCTTGCGTCCCTTAGCTTTGGCTATCCACTCAGAGACAATATGCGATCGCATTTCGTGCGTGTTGCATTTTAATTTTAAAGAAGCTTCAGTATATTCCCCAGAGCTATGGAGAACTAGCCCTTTTTTGTTAATCTTGCCAATGCTGTAGTAGGAGAAAGGAACCAAAAAACCTTGTTCGATTAGCTCAATGGGTAGGGGAGCTAAAACTGAGGTTTCATAAATGTCCCCCATACTCTGGCTTTTTAAGCGTCTCCACGGTGTTGCCGTTAGCCCGATGATGGTTTGATTATTTTTTTTGGGAAGCTTGGGGCACAGTTCGAGGGAAAAGTTAAACCAGTTAGTCAGATGGGACTCATCAAATATGGCTACGGTGAAGGGAAATTCAGCTTGCAACCATTGTTTTCCCCGCCTGGATAAGGTTTGAATTGAGGCTATCTGTACCTGTTGGCTTAAATTTTCGGGGTAAGAACCGGCAATAATGCCATAGGGGAGATTTATTCCTTCTAATTTTTTAAGAGTTTGTTTGATCAAGATATCCCTATGGACCAGAAAAATAACTTTTTGCCCTAGGCTGACAAAATCACTGATTAACCGGGAACCGATGACGGTTTTACCCGCCCCGGTTCCAGCTATTATTAATATTCTTTGAGAAATTTTTCTTTTAAAATGGGTTTCTTCAATGACTTTTGTTTGGTAGGGTCTAAGTTGCATTGGGGTTACGGTTCTCTCGGATAAATTCACACTTGGCGATTCCGGGGGTTATATCCTTCCAAACTCGATCTTCATAATCTTTTTTTGAAAGATTTACTTGTTGAACGTCAAGAGCGGTAACTTTTATCTGCGGGATCTGGTTTGTATATTGCCGGTTGAATGTGACGATAGTATCCCCCTGATACCATCCCACCCTGCTTGGCTGTGGATAGTAACCCGGACATCCTCGCCCTCTAAAAACTAAAACGTAATTATCGTACTTGACTGGGTTGAGCATACTGTCACCGGTGCTTGGCAGTTTCCACAATTCCACTTCCGGCAAATCATTTCCCCAGACAATCAAGGCCACTCGAGCGGTCCAACAATTATCGGGTTGTTCTCGCAAGAAAGGATAAAATCCTAATTTTTGGATCTCTTCATTTGAAACGCAGTATTTCCAACGAATGGAATAAAAGTTGGCTTGATTATTGTTTTTTGCCGGAGATGATGCCAATTCTTTTGTATCTACGCAACTCGAAAGAAGAAGAACTGTTGTAGTTAATAAAATTTTTTTAATCATATTTTTTGGGGATAGAATAGGAAAAAATTTTTCCTATTCTTACACTTTGAGGCTTATTTCGGATGGTTCCAAAGGTACGGAAATCTGTCTGTTAACTTGCTCTAGCAATGCTACTCAGAGCAAATTTAACGATGGTATTGCCGTCTTTGATAGTCTTTTCGACGACGCGGCAGGGCGTGTCTTTAAAGGTGTTCCAATGTTTTTCCAAGCTCCAGTTGCCCAAGGTTTCGACGGGTTCCCCGATCGCTTCCCCGTTGTTCAGTTGTTGGATCAAAAAGCGTTTGGTTCCGTTGTACCTCGGATCGGGTCCGATTAATTCCAGGATTTGATATTCTTCCCCTTTTTCAAATTGACTCTTAGGTTTAAGGGGACGCGGGTAATACTTAACGATCTTTAGGGGTATTACTCCATTGCCTTTGGGAAGGAGTGAATCGATCAATTCTCCACTTTTATATTTCTCATTGGCGGCTTTAATGTATTCAGTCTTTATTCCCACGGGTGCGGTGAAGGCGGCTTTTGAGCCTTCTACCTCCAGATAGAACGTTTGCCTTCCTATAATGGTTTCGGTATTTTGCGTCTCGGCACTGAGGTAATCGGTTTGATGGTTAACAAATTTTAGGGGAAGTTTGATCGCTTTTGGGGCCGGCCCTGCATCATATAAATGCAAAACGTCCTTCTCATCTAGATAGAACTTGGGAATCGTCGATTGAACCGATCCATCTAAATAAAATAGACGAAAAATTCTTGTATCTTCTCCCAAATTCTTTAAATAGTCAGTTAAGATTTTATCGTCAATTTTCTCACTTAATTCTTTAACTGAGTAGTAAATCTCTCCTTGCGTTCTCATCACTTCAGCTTGGTCGTTCAGAGAAAGATCTTTGAGCATGGATAAATCTAAACACATTGTACTCATGATTGGCTCCTATTTAAGGGAATAGCTTGTTTATCGGTGATTTGATATTTGCCCAGATCTGGGCATAGGGAATATTGGTCTAAAACATCAGGATTCTTTTTATTGAATTGATTGATTTTTAGGCAGGGTTTGTCCGGTTCTATCAAATTAACTTTTGGAGGCAGCAACGGATCTAAGTAGGCTCTCCATAATAATTGGAGTTGGCCTTCATTAATGGCATATAGAGCATATAGGCAATACTTTATGCCGCATAACTGTTCGTTATTAAAATCTACCCAGTGGAGGGCTTCTCGGTTGTCGTTCCATAAGTAAGTTATTTTCAGATTTGATAAAGCATCTGCTGATAAATTTGTATTTTCTTGGGCAATTTGAGCAACCGATTTTTCATTCAACTCTCTTAGAGTCAAAGACGAGCTACATCCGGTGAGCAAGAATAAGCAAATCAACAATTTTTTCATAAGGGTTGGCGAAATAATCCGAAAGCTGAAACGAAAAAATATCCTAAAATTAATAAAACAATTCTCCAACTCCAATTAATTAACTGGACGGTGGGCTGATGAATTAAATCAATAAAGATTTCTTGAAGTTTTTTTGCCTCTAAATTATTTAGCTGCTCAGTTAAACTGAGATTAGGATTATATTCTAAGGAATAACGACGGAAAACATTTCGATTGAGAACAGAGTTTTCTCCATTTTCTAAAAATTTCAAGATTTTCTCGGTTTGTTTTTCCCTATCGGTAGAGGTTGCTAAAAACCTAGGCAAAAAAGGATTTTTAACTGAAAAGCGCAGTTTCATAGTTTTGACCATTTTTATTAAAAAAGTTTTTTGAGGGAGAAATCCTGCTGACCGGACGCGCAAATCCTTGATACATACGAATTTGCTCCAATTGTTGATTGAGGAAGGGAACTGAGATAGAAGCTTGGATTTCTTTTTGAACTTCTAAAATTAATTGATAAAATTTCTGGGGATAGGTTAATGGATAATTATTGACCAATTCCACTGCTTTTGATGAGGTTTGTCGTTCAATCGCTACATATAATTTTGTTTGTGCTAATTTAACGACTTTTCCAATTTCAGCCGGAGTATAGCTGGCGTAATTGACTAAAATATTCTCCCATTCTTCTGTTGTAAAAATGTTCTCTAGCCAAGAAGGGAACCGTTTTTTAAAGTGTAGGTTAAAAATTTCATACAGACTTTTTTCTGACAAATCGTTATCGAAGAACCAGATATATTCAAATCTTCTGAACATTTCTGGCGGCAATAACGATAAATGGTTAATCGTGACGAGTAAGATAACTGGTGTGGTGTGGTCTTCGAGCCAGTTGAGGAGTTTGCCGACCATTTTGGTGGTTACTCCACCCTCTAAACTTCCACTGATGGCTTTCTCAAATTCATCGATCGCTAGTATTGTAGGTCCTAGCAGATCGACTAAGTTTAAGACGTAGCTCAGGTTGTCCAGGCTCTCGGCATCGGAATCTCCTAGCAACTGATTCCAATCGCACATTATCAATAAAGCACCGGTCAACTTAGCCGCTAGTTTGGCGGTTAGGGATTTGCCGGTTCCGGGTAGCCCCCAAAGCATCATGCCCTTGGGTGGCCTCAGTCCTATCTGTCCGGCTGTAGGTTGAAAGAGGGCGGCGATAGTTTCTAAGTCCTTTTTGAGCAAATCTAACCCTGCAATATCCGGCACATCGGGTTCAGGAGCCAGTTGTAATCCTCTACCTTTAAGTTTTTTAGCTTTGTAAGTTAGAACGTCCTCTGGAGTTTTAGCTAATGGAACGATCGTTTTAATCTCTCCTATCGATAATCCCAAGCAGCCGGTTTGATATGAAAGAGAATCTTTGCCATATTGTATCAACAGTTTTCTCAGCATATCTCCTTGAGGTAAAGGAACTTCTTTAATTTCAATCAAAGGGTGAAGATCTGCGGGTAAATCAATGTGGCTATCGAGTAAAATTAGGTTTTTCCCTTTATGGCGGCTCAGATACTCGTAGGCTGTAATTAATTTATATTTATCTTCCCGGCTGAGTGGGTTGAGAATTCCCTCGACAATATAAGTTTCGCTCCTTTGAAAACCATTTTCGTCGATATTATTTTTGTAATCCAGGCAATATAGCCAATTAGGGGTAGCCAATTCCGGTTGGCAAGGATCTGAAGGTTTAAAAGAGAGTGTGCCTGGATTCCACAGCCAATAAGAGCGGAATTTTTTGAGCAATATTCCTCGATCTATGGGTGGACATTTAATGGCGTAAAAGTTTTTAAGCATTGTTTATTAGTTGTTAGTCATTGGTCACTGAAATTTTCGTTGATTGGGAGGAACTCGCCAAACGACGCAGTATCCCGTAGTAGCTTGTTTATTTCCCACAATCTTGCCATTCTTGACTAGGACTTCTCCCCATCCAATCCCCAATCGGGCTACATCATCAGAGCAGGAACCATCAATTAAACTGGGGTTCCACTGCATAATCTTTCGGGCTAATTGTCCCTCGTGGCTTTTCGCCCAAGCCAATAGTTGTCGGTTATTCGCACTTAGGGAAGCTAATTGAGATTGCTCGAACCACCAATAAGTCAAAGAAGCGCCTAAAGAGAACAGCCCCATACACAACCCGGCGATTTTCCCTCTCTTTATCCACTTTTGACGCGGTGTTGCCTTATCTTGTCTTGAGAGCAATTTGTTGACTGAAAGGGCGATTTGCGTTTCAACGTTGGTCACGCTGATACTCTGCAATCTATCTAGTTTTTCTGAGAGTGCCCCCAATAGTTTAGTGATTCCCAGTTCAAAGGCATTCCCAATGACGTTTGGTGCATTGAGGGTAATTAAGGAATAGTAGCGGCAGGTCAACATTAGGACAAATAGGGGGTCGTTGGGCTTAACCTTAGTTTTAATGAGGTAGAAAAAAACTTGTTGGGCGAGTTTTGGATCTACATCAGAAAGAGCTAAATCAACAATTTCTTGTATTTCCGGGTAAGCCTTAATTTCTTCAGTAAGTTCTTCAATAGTTAAGGTGGCTGTCATTTTTGTATAGGAAGTTGGTTATCTTTATAATTTAAGCTTTCGGTCAATTCTGTGTATTTAATCCATTCAGGATTCCCAATGATTAAATTAAAAACTAGATCAATCTTTTTAATATATTGATTCAAGTTGCTTCTTTTTAAGACGGTTAATTTATCTCCTCCATTAATTAAATTATCAAAACTTTCTCCCTGAGACAGAGAATCTTCTAATTGGTATCGGAGTGCCGGGGACAATTCGGGAAAAGTTAAAACGGGAATTTTATTTCGGTTAATTTCTTCGAGAAACGATTTGGCTTGTTTTGAATCTACTGATTCTAGATATTTAAAGGAATCACTTTGTCCGTTTTGTCCTTCATTTAAAATTAAAACGGTCTTAATAAAATTTTTGCCTTGGTATCTCTTTAAATGCTCTAAAAAAAGTTTGGTGCTTTGAAAAGACCCATCACTGATAAAAAAGAAATAAGTGGTTTCATAAAATTTATGCTGAATTTCTTCTTGAAATAGTCCGAATTGCTCAAAAGCATTATCAAAGTTCTTTTGAACATTTGAGGGAAGATTGATAATGACTAGAGGTTTAATGTTACTTTCGAGAATTTCTAGACTTTCAGAAATTCTATATTTATTATCAGTGAATTCTAATTTCAACATCCAGGGATAATTTTGATAAATTTGATATACGTCATCCACAGATGGATCGGCATCATATACGGTTATTCTATTAAGCCATTTATCTTCCTCTGTGGAATGTCTAATCAAATAGGCGATTAGATGCTTACAAACATAGCTTTTTCCGGTTCCTCCTTTTTCTCCCCCAATGATGACGAGGTTTTGGATTTTTTCTTCTTGAGAAATATTTCCTGAATTATTGTAGGTTTCTCCTTCCATTTTTCTTTTCCTTGGCATTTGTTTTGGATTTTTAAGGTAGTTTATTCACAAAAATTTTCAAATTGATTGCTAACTTTATTTTTTATTTCTTCTTGACTATCCGGCTGGGTTAAATTAAGTTCAGCCAGATAAGGCACTGAGTTTCTCGAGAGGTGATCTAAGATGGACTGCATATTATTAATTAGTCCTTGGAAGTAATTTTTTAGACTTAATAGTTCTGAGATTAACTCTTTTTGTTCAGAAGGGGAAATTTTGCTGCTGATTATGGGTAAATAAACTCCTTTTAAAATTTTAATTAAAAGACTTTTGATTTCACTACTATCTAAAATCAGCATTTCCTCATTTAAAACTTGGTTCAGTTCGTTTTCCCCTTTAAAGTTGACGTTCAAGGTGATTTTTTTGCCCATATTCATTTAATTATACACTTCTTGAAATAGTCCATAGCAATCAGCTAAACGCATAAGCAAATCTTCTTTCTTCTCAGTTTTTAAAATTAAAAATTTTTCAATATCTTGAGCTAAACTTTTAGTCATTAGTCGAGGTTTTATCGTTTTCATTTTAAATTCTTCATTAATATAAGGTTGTAGAAATTCCGAAGTTCCACCAGCAAAAAGGAGTTCATGATATTCAAAATTATTGAGTTCTTTTTTCAACCATTCGTTGATGTTGCTCCACAACTCTTTTCTTAAATTATGGAAATTTTTTGTTAACACGGCTAACTCATTCTCTCGGTTTTCTTGAATTTGGCTTTTAACAATTTTTGTTAAATAGTTGGGGTTCTCTCTGGCTTTCCACAAAGCCAATACAGTTTCTCGATTTTCTTCTTGCCCAACGGATTTTTTGCAGAACATTTCTAAGAAACTATGAAAGCCTAAATTAATTGTTTTTCCGCTTTCATATTTTATTCCCTCAAAAATTAAGTAGCTTGTATTTCGATGTCCGATCATAATTATGATCGTTTTTTTTCCGTTTTCTAGTTGAGATGATTGATTTCTTAAAGTAAGAATTCCTAATCCTTCAGGGTAAACTTTTATCTCTTTAGGTTCAATAGTTATTTTATTATCTCGATAATAATACTTTTTAAGTATCTTTTTTAAAACTATTTTAAAGGCTTGAATTTTTTCTTTTTTAAATTCATTATAAGGAAGTAACAACGTGATGGATAAAGGAAAATTCTCATAGGGGGTTACTCCTTCTAATAAAAACATTTTTCCGATAGTTGCGGCTATTCGGTAGCATCCTTCATCAGTTTTTAGCTTGTTTAAATTAGTTATTTCATAAAATTCGTAGGCAAGTGAATCAGTAGCAATTGCTGTGCTTGCTTTTTTCGTTGTTGTTATCCAACTGATATCTTCCGATAATTTCAGTGTTTGGTTCAGAGAACGGTGATGGTTGAGTCGACTTTCGCTGATTTGACCAATATTAGGTAATAGGGTAATAGCAGTCGGATGATTGTTCCCTAATTGGTAGATAGTCTTAATTTCACTTGACCCTAGGTCAATACAAATCTTATTTTTGAGCATTTTTTTCCAAAAGCTTACTTTTACTCACTTACTACAGCGATAGTGAGGGATAAGTTTATTGATAGTGTGTCGCTCGGGGGGATAACGATCTTAACAAGACTTTGGAGGGGCAAGTCTGTCATTTGATTTTAACTTACCTCTTTTTAAAAAAAATTGCAACCTTTTTTTCCTTGATTTTGGCCTCTCGACAGAGCCTTCTTTCAAAGAGGGCAACTTTGACGTAATTATTCAACAATTACGTTTTTTACTCTAAAAGCATTTTTTTTCTCTTACATTAATACTACATCCTCCTTCTCATTCCCTATTTTGTGAAAAATTTTGACAGTTTTTTTGTCATTGGCGAACAATTAATCACTTTTTTATCGATTAAGTCTATTTTGATGTAATTACTCCCAAAATAGCTGAACCGTTATTCGGCTTTTTCTCAATTCTTCATACTTTTTCGTCATTTTAAAGCCGTTTAATGATTTTAAATTGTACTACAAATTTTCGACGCTTTTAGGGGTATCGATACGGCTTTAAGCAAGCTATGTCAAAATAGGGGGCAAGGTGAAAAATGAGGGTCAAAAAGATTTCGTGTTAACCAAGATAGTCAAGGGCAAGAATTTTGATGGGGTCTTGCGTTACATCTTCAGCAAGCCCAAAGCCAAACTGGTGTGCCAGAATCTACAGGGTACAACGATAAGCGAGCGTGTCAGCGAGTTCAATGAGATCTCGAGCCAACGCAAGCGGGTACAGCGCCCAGTATTCCACGTATCCCTGTCATTGCCCAAAGTCCAAGAGGTATCAAAAGGCAAATGGAAGCGCATCGTCAACTACTATCTCTTGGGCATGGGTTTTGATGATTGTCGTTACGTCGCGGTGCGGCATAGAGATAGAGAACACGACCACGTACACATCGTGGCCAGCCGCGTTACTAACAACGGACTGTTAGTCAGCGACTCCTGGGATTACCTAAAAACACAGGCCGTAGCCAGACAAATCGAGAAACGCTATCATCTGACCCCGACCCCTTCATCGAACCAATGTTTGGCGACTTCCCCAACCGTGAGGGAACGTCGTAGTGGCGTTGAAAGTGTTAGAACCCGACTGCAAAAACAGATTACCCTAGCCGCTTTTGCCTCAAAAAGTGTTAGCGAACTGGTCGAGCGACTAAAAGAACAGGAAATACAGGTTTCGTTCAAGATGGAGGGATCTTTCCGCAAAGGAATTATTTATCACTATCAAAACCTTCATTTTTCGGGGTCAAATTTGGGACGCGGCTTCAGCGAATACGGACTAAATCGTTACCTCTTAGGGCATTCAAACGAGAGCTATCCCACCATCGTTTCAAATCCCTCGCCTTGGTTAACTCAGCAACAAGCCCTTCTTCTTTATCGGAAATACGGCAAAGATGCAGAGACTTTAGCTCAAATAGCTCAAAAAGCCCTTCTGGATCGTTGGAACTGGGATAGTATTCGTTTTATCCTCGCTCAGGGAGAGCAATTTAACAAAATTAAACAGAAAATAGGGCGGCGCATGGCGTTGAAGTATCTCAATGTGGTAATCGCCAGTGTCAGCGACGAGTCTCATCAGCCAAAGGGCATTGAGTTCGAGAAACTTTACGTTTCGCAACATTTGAATATCGAAGCAAAGTCAAGCAACGAACTTACGCTTTAAGCAAATAACAGTTAGGCAATTTATTTAATTAATTTAAATTAATTTCATTTTATTTAGTTTTTATATGCTTTATTTTTGATGTTGATCTAAAAATCAACAAAAACTCCGTAATTAGATATATAGAGGCAAAAATTTTGAGACGAATGATGAACCCAGTGAATGAGCAAGTAAAAACTGAATTATCAAAGCGCCTGGAACGGGCGCTCGATATCGGACGCTCCTTGAAACTCCAGTCTCCTCAAGATTGGGAGAACTTGGTTCATTTGTATTCCTCTAAGACTGGGGAACGCATTTTGGCTCGATCCCAACGGGATGAACAGGACAAGATCGTCGGTGTTTATTACCTTTTGCCTGAGCGTGAAGTTGACGAACAGGAGGTTTCAAACAATTCTCTCTTAAAAGCCGTTTGCCATTTAGCCGAACAATCCCATCGTTCGGGGGTTGATGGGGTTGGTTTCAATCTTGAGGATCTCCAATGGGGGATGAACCTAGCAAGCCTTATCGAGGAGGGGCAGCCATTATCTCCCGAAATCGCTCAAGAGGCTTTGGCGCGAATCGGCAAATACAGCAAACAATTGCAAGAAGTAGAAATTAAATTACCAGTATGGGAGGAGATCGCCCATCACTACGATCCATCTCTTAAACCGATGGTAGTGGTGAAAGGCAACGATTTGGGGCAACCGTTTAACTCGATGGCGGCACTTAAAAGTGCCTTAGCCCAACCGGTGAAGCCCGAGCAACAAAATCGGTTGCTCTCTCAATCGGGGGAACTTCTAACAACTATAGCTCAACACTTTCGCAATGGGGGCGAATTATCCGGTTTCGATATCATCCAGGCTTCTTTGAATCTGGCTGGTGCTTCCCTAATATTAACTGGTGGGATGGGAGAATTCATCCGTTCCCACCAGGCGAGGGAATATGACCCCAATTCTCCTGTGAAGGACTATATCAAAGATTTACGGGACGTTGGCAAGTCGATGGATGAACTGTCTCCTTTAGCCGAGTTGGTGTTGTCGGCCAGGAAAGAGGAAATAAAACCTTTTGAACTTAAAGGAGGTGAACGTAGCGAAATAGCCCAAGTCTGTGAACGATTACTCGATTATCAGAGCCGCTTGCTTCAAGCTCTCGATATTGAACGAATGCCTAAACCTTTAACGGTATCTTCTAGTAACGAATCCCTCAGTGGGGCGATTGTTTTGCTAAAAACGAGAGCTAAAGAGCTAAAAACGTTAGTTGAGGAGGCATATTCTCAATCTCAACCTCTAGAATCTCTCAATGGGGCAATCTCAGCAGAGGCACTTTACTGTCATGTCCGTGATTTTTTGGCCGCGCGAGAAGCCGCGTCGGGTCGCCTTTTTAATCCCAATTTGTCTTATGCTCTATCCAATGACCGGGGGGAAACCTTGGAATGGAGTCGAGACGGTTTGGTGGTGAGCGATCAAAGTGGAACAGTCGCTTTGGTGATCCAACGACAGGAGCAGAACAAACAGCATAAATATGTTGCGATCAAATCTTCTTCTCCTGATTTGGTTTCCCGGGTCGAAAATTTGCCAAATGAAGTGGAAACTATTCAACAGAAACGTTGGGAAGCTGCTCTTTTTGAGGAATTAAAGAGACTTCCTCAATTTGTTGAAGGAGGCCATCTCAAGGTAGGAGATTTTTGCTGTTTTACCTTTGAGCCGCAGAATGGTTCCTGTCTGGTTCGGGCTACTTCTAATGCCGATGAAACCCTGTTATGGCAAAGCCGGGAAACCATAGAAGTCAATCATTTCGACCAGGAAACTTTGGCTAAATTGGCTAACCGTTTGCATCGTCCGGTAGAAACGACGAGAGTACGGGAAAATCAATTAGCTTTATCTGTCTGAGGAGTTTGAAATGACTTTAGCACCAGGGCAAACGCATCTAATATGTCATATTCAGAGCAAAGAAAGTGTATTTGAGGAGAAAAAAATGACTTTAGCATTAAATCAAAAACGATTTTTTGGCAACCTTCGCCCTTTTGATTGGTTTTGCCTGATGTTGGGTTTCGGGGCACTCGGATACTATCTTTATACGGTTCCCTATGTGCTTTTGCTAGCCGGAGTAATTTTTGGGTTGCTTTATCCGTTTATCGGCATTCCGTTTATATCCAATGATGGATTGGTGATCCGGCAGGTTGACATTAAAGTTCCCTATACCAATTACCGAATTACCATTAAAATTTGGCATATCCTCACATTAGCCCTGACTCTATCCTGGCTTCTATTGACTATCGGGCCTTCTGACGCTTTTTTCTTGGTAACGGCACAAGAAAAAATGCAGAATATTATTTGCGCGGCTACTAGCACCACTAGCGGTATTGGGGCAACCACAGGTGGGGGATCAACGGTTACGGGAACTACTACCTGTAGTTCAGCCGGTATGGTTACGGTAATTTTCGATATTATCCGCGTTGTCGTAGCATTGGCGGTGATCGGGGGAATTGTCGCGGTGATCGTCCAGGGGCAGCAGCAGCAGGATGTTCGCCCTGCCGTCATGTTTATCGGTATTGTCGTCGGTGGAGTTTTAATTGTTGAGGCGGCCAGCCGGTGGCTACTTACTTAGGGCGCTTCGACGATTGAAAGGAGGATTAAACGATGGACAAGCAACAAAAAACGGCTGACTCTTATATTCAGGTCGTACCGGCATTTGGCAACAAACCTCCTTTTTTTCTCTTGCCTTTTCTCCCTCCAGATCAAGTTCAACCCATCCTCTATATCGGTGCGCTCACAATAGTATTTTCCGCCGGGTTGGGCATTCCCGTAAAATTTGGATTTATTTTATTTGTGTGGTTTTCGGGGGTTTGGGTGGGGCTGAGTGGCTTTCGTCCCTGGCTTTTTATCAACCGGTTCGTGCCTCTCCCTGGTAAAACCTATACTAATAAGGTTAGTGATTTTATCAGCACCGAGGGGGAGCCGACTCTTCATCATCAAAAACTTCAGCTTAATCGAAAAATGGTCAAGGTTAAGAATCAATCGGGCAAAACAGTGACGTTGAAACCGTTTCAGGCTGACTGCGATTTGCATGGCATCATCGAAGTTCAATTAGATGGCTACAAGTTTGCTGCCCTGTTGCTGTGCGATAAAAAGGGGAAGTGGTCAGCCAATATTCCTTTTGAAGTCGAACCCATTCACCACGAGCCTTTTGATGAAGATGTGGTCGCCTCTTACGAAGCTCTATCCAATCTGTGTGAATATTTGGTGGACGCAGAGCGAATCAAGTTTTATATCGGTAAGAAGAGTGACGTACTAAGCCGAGAAAAACAGCTAGAGCGAGATATTCAAAATTGTGAAGCACGCGGCTTAACTTTGAACGCTTTTCTTCACCGTGCCGAAAAGCAACGGAGCCGGGAGTTGACCGCAAAAGGCTTGCGACAAATTTGGGAACAGAGGATCTACTGTTCTTGGCGCTATGAAAAAGCCCTAGCACGAAAGAACGATTGGCTTGGAAATTTTATCGGGCAAGGAATGAAAATATGGAATGGATTTGCACAATATTTGCTCAATACCCAAGTTTATCATCAAAAATTGACTTATGCCAAATTAGGTCAATCCCTCCATAGCGAGGGATTCATGCCCTGGCAGATGATTCTCAGGCAGAAAGGGAAGCTCATCGTTTCTCCTCTTTCTGCCGAAACGATCTGGAGAGAGTTATGGTATCGGTTCAACCCGGCCAATTCTAGTGTTCCGGCTATCCCTCAGTTAATTCAGGTGTCTCAAGATAGCCGGGGACAAGTGGTAGCCGAAGTGCAGCAAAACTACCGCAAGGATATTTTAAGCATTTTGTTGATGGGAGCTAATGGGAAAAAAGCCACTCCGGATGTGACGAGCCGCGATTGGGTTTTTTGTAACGGTCAGTACATCGCCGCCATGAGCCTCGATGGGGGCATGAAGCAACAAGGTAAGCCCAAATCCTATGGCACCTATCGGGAGGCTCTGCGATTTTTATTTAATAAGTTGAATTCGTCAGAAATTCGAGATGTGGAGTTTTGGGTTGAGTTAGAACCCTCTAATTTAGGCCATATCGAGCAAGATCTCGATAATACGGCCAAACGGGGGTCCGCCAATAACAAACACGCGGCACAACAGGGGCGCGTGATCGATGTTGCCGCTACTATGCAGCAACAAGAATCCCTGGAAGCCCAAAAACTGATTTACGACGGGCGTAAGCCGGTGAGCATCGGTTTTACAGCCCTAATTTACCGTCAACAACCGCAAGAGCTTCAACGGGCCTGTCAGCATCTCTCACACCATTTCGGGACGGTGAAACTGATCGAAGAAGATCAGGTGTGCTGGCATCGGTGGCTGGAATGTTTACCTATTACTGTCGCTAGGCAACTGACCAGCACCTGCGAGGGACTACTTACCTTTGACCCCAGACTCGTTTTTCCCTCTTCTGAAGCTCCGAGCTTAATGCCCCTGAGTTGTCCGTTGGATCTAGATCCGGTAGGAGGGATCGAATTTTTATGTCAGACCAAGCCACTTTATTTAAATATCGGCAATAACCCTTATAATATCTTGGTTTCTGCCAAAAAAGGGGGCGGGAAATCCCTAATGTCTTTTGGATTGATCCGTCATGCCCTTACTCACGGTCCCGTACTCGGCTTGGATCTGAGCATGGGGGGGTCGTCGACATTCGAGCTAGTCTGTCAGATGTACGGGAAACGGGCGGCTTATATCGATATCCTCAAAACAGCCTACAATCCCCTAATGATTCCCGATCTACGCAAGTTATCTTCCCAATTACGCTCAATTCGCCTACCGATCTGGAAATCTGAGCTTAAGGAGTTTCTCGTTGGGTTAATTATGGGGACGATTGAGGATGAAGCCTTGGAACAGAATGTTCGTGCCCTCCTGCAAAAAGCTCTAGATGCGTTTTTTGCATTTGCTCAAATTCAACAGCGATATCAGAGGGCACTCGAGGCGGGTTTTGGCTCGGCGGACTGGGAACGTCAGCCCACCTTGACCGATTTTCTGCCGTTTTGTTCGGTGGAACGCCTAAAATTATTCAATGCCTCTGCGATACAGAAGGAGACGTTAGACCGGATTCGTCTCATGCTGGAGGCGAAGATCAACGACCCGAATATCGGTAGAGTTCTCTCTCAACCCTCAATGGTCAATCCTGACGCGGATTTGATTTTCTTTAGCCTCTCTGGGTTAAGCGACCACCAAAACGCTCTTGCCATCGCTAACATTGTTCAGATGTCCTGTACAAATCTCGGTTTGTCTCATTCCCATAGCTTATTTGTGATGGATGAGTGTTCAACCATCTTTCGCGCTTCTCGCAATTTTACGGTTATGGTGGGCAAAAGGTCGGCTGTCGGGAGAAAGTTTGGGCAGGGCACACTTTTGATCGGTCAAGATTTAGAATCAGTGATTGAAGCGCCTGCGGCTTCTCAAATTATGGCCAATTTAGATGTTGCTTTGATTGGCCTAATTAATGAAGAAGCGGCTAAGGTTTATCATCAACATTTAGGGATTCCGCGACGATTGATCAGCCCAAATGCCTCTTCCCGATTCGGAATTTCTTCTGAGGAATTCATTAGCCATTGGCTCTTGCGAAAAGATGGGAATTATTGGCAAGTCGATTATCCAATTTCTTTAGTCGAATTAGCGGCTTTAGCCAATAGCCCAGATGAGAAAAAATTGAGGCAAAAATATATTTCAGATGTTCCAACTGTCCAAGAGATAGTCCTTTTTGCCAAAGCTTTAAAAGAAAAATTTAGGGAGGCTGCCTAAAATGAATCGTGTTTTCCTTCTATTACTTTTGTTATTGTTTGACGCTTCTCCTCTCATGGCAGCCACTCTGCCATCGAACACTTCCACTTCTTCTGATACTAATCCTTTTTCGATATTATTTGGGAATAATACTTCTGTTATTTCCCAGATCCAAGCGACTCTGCCGACGGGGATTTCTGTTGTCAGTGGAGTTTTGGGACTTCCCAATCCCAGTACCTATTTAAGCCAAATTTTGACCCTATTGGAGTCAACACAGAAGCAAACAACTTTTTCTAATAACAATACAAATGGGAGTTTTGCATCTAATCTTGAAAATTTAGATGATTCCCAAGACAGTCTCATCTACGATATTGTCTATGATGGCAATATAATTTACAATGTGGATGAAAATGGTAACTATACAGAAACAGTCGTTCCTCCTTATTCTCTGGAAAATAGTTATTTTCGCAACGGAATCTCCGAAATAGCGAGTAATAGTGGACTGGAGCTTGGGGTCAGCGAAACCAGCCAGCAAAAGATTTTAGATGAACTGATCAAAGCTTCTAATAATGAAAACAGTAGTAATGCGGCTTCAAATCAATCTGGGAACCTGGCCGACGAATCCAATCAAGTTTCCTCCAATATAGAGCTTCTGGCTAATTCGGTTGACGGTTTGGCAACGGATTCAATAGCATTGGCCGATCAAAGCCAGCTTACTGATACCAGTTTTCAGATCTTGAGAAATATTTCGGGGCAAATAGCCCTAGAAGCGGGTCAAAATAGCCAAATATCTCAGCAATTCCATCAAATTGGTCAAATATTGGCCAAGCAAACCGAGCAAAATAGAGAGAACAGTAAACAGATGGTGGCTCAACAGCAAGTGGCGACTCAATTGCTGCAAACCAGTAAGCAGGAGCAGATCCTTCAAGCTCTACAAACTACCACTCAAGCTCAACAGTTAAAGTCGTCAACCGAACAAAATACGAGAGAAAATCGGGAAAAGCAGGCTGCGTTAAATACGGCCAGTTCGGTATCGGGAATTTTGATGATTCCGGGAACTCAACAATAGCGAGGGTTTTTATGTATCTATTGGCAAATACATTCGGATATGAACAGTCAACCGGACTCCTAAACGTTTCAGATTCTGTTATGAAGGCTAACGCTCAATCTTGGGACTCACTTTGGAATGATGCGGTTTCTACTAATTCGGGTTTATGGCAGGGGTTGATCCAGATAGGAACGTTATTAGCCGCCATTGGGATCGTTTATTCGGTTGTTAAATTTAAGCAAGATTTGTTGCGGGGAAATGGAGAGTACGATTGGAGCAAGATTATCGAGTTTATTGTGCCTGTGTTATTTGTTGCAGTTTTTACTGTGGGCAATGGAAATTTGCTGGCTTACTCCGTCAAAATGACTCGAACGGTGGTTTATTATGAAATCGGACAATTGTATGATGTTCAGATTAATGGATTAAATATTAAAACAGCCATCGAAGCGATACAGAATAGTCAATTTAGCAATACAAAAGTCAAAGAACTGTTCGCAGAATGCAAATCTTATCAAGGAGAAGAATTGCAAAAGTGCATTACTGACCCCGATCGATTAACGGCTTTGGAAGAATTAGCCAATGGCAACAAAAATACTTTAAATGGTAATTTAGCCAATTTAATTTGTAACATGACTATTTGTTCGGTTGTTAGTGGAGGTGCGTCTATTCTCGATGGAATTAAAGAAGGATTAAATCCGAATCAAATAATGACTAATTTATTTTCTTCGCAGTTTATTAGCATTGCTCAAGGCATTCTCACCGCCTTACAGTGGGCGGTGTCGAACGGACTAGAACTGGCCTTGCTGTTTACAGGTTTACTAGCCCCAGTTGCCTTGGGATTATCCCTGTTCCCTCTGGCGGGAAATTTTTTCTGGGTTTGGTTATCCGGGTTTTTCGCTATTATCGGAACCAATCTCGGCTATGCCATATTAACTGGATTGATGGCGATCACAATTTATTCTATCTCCAGCATTAATGGCAATAGTGGAATTCCTGAGCTATTGTCCGATATCGGGTTTCTTTTATTTGCCTCGATCGTTTCCCCGCTTATCGCCGCTTCTGCCGCCACATTCGGCGGAATTTCTCTGTACAACGGCATTTCACGGGCGGCCAGCGATGCTATGTCGGCGGCAACAAATACCGTCGTTTCCGTTGCCAGAATTTTTGTCGTGTGAGGTGGCAATGATTCAAGAAATTCAAATTCAAGAAATTAAACAACAGGAAAACCGGGCTGCCTCTAGTTTTATTTTTTTGGCGATCGCTTTGTGCCTCTCGGTTTTGGTTAATTTGGGTTTAGTTTGGGCACTAATAGCAGCCAATAGCAAAAAGACTACCTTCGTGCAGTTGCAGGATGGTTCGGCGGCAATCATTGCCGAACAGGATGCCAACTACAGAGAAGCAACCGTCATTCAAAATACCACCAAACAATTTCTGACTCTCCTGTGGGAATGGAGCAACAAACTCCCCGGCTCAACTGAACCCGATAGCGGTTTTGAGTTCGTAACCGGGAGTAAGAAGAATAAAATTCCCTCATCGGTCTATTATGCTTCTGGTTTAGTCTCTGGCAACCTCGCCAATGCCTTGATCGAGAAAATCGTCGACAAAGTTCCACAAGGTGTATTCTCGGGCCAGGCTGAAAGTGATATTTATATTGAGTGGATGTCATCACCGAGAAAAACCGGTGAAAACTTATACGAAATTGATGTAATCGCTACGGTTACGGTCAGACAGCCCGGTCAATTAGATGAACATACCCGACTAACCAAAACCTTCGTTTGGAAAGCCGTCGATCCCTATTTCCCTCTAACAGGAGACAAAAACCCTTCACCTATAAGACATTTACTGATGAGTCTGAGGGCAAGCGGCTTATTGTTAGTTGATGCGAAAGAGTTTAATCCTAATAATTGAGGAGCATTATGAGTTATTTTTCAAGTATTGAAATTGAAGAAGAGAAGGATTTAGAAGCCAATATTTCCCCCGATTCAGAAGAAAACACTTTAACTCCCTTGGAACAAGAAAAAATCTTAAATGAGCTATCAGACCCAATATCTATTGTTTCTTCCCACCCCGAAGAACTCGATTTATCTTCTATAGAAGAAGATTCTAGCTCTACTAAAAATCCTTGGTTGAGAATTGTTATTCTAACTCTTATATCGGGTTTGGGGGTCGGATTTATTATTTTAATTTTGATGTTATTTAATGGTAGTAAACCGTTGAATCAGTCCGCATCGACCTCTTCCCAACAGGAGAAGGTCGACCCCGTGGCCGAAGCCCAACAACAAGCCGAACAACGACAGGCTAGACTAATTCTCCTAGGAGAAAAAGTCGGCGGGACGGTGCCGGTTCAAGATGCTTCAGGGGAGCCTTCGACCATTGTTAAAGCTAAATCCACCGCCCATAGCTCTCAACGTCCCGTTAGTACCACTTCCCCTCCCCCTCCTCGAGTTAGCGAGACTCCTCCTCCGCCGACTTATCGTTCGGTTCGGACGGTTTCTACTCCCCCGCCTCGAGTTAGCGAGACCGTTTTTTCTCCATCTTCTAGTTATCGTCCGCTCACCTATAATCCGCCGCCTTCCTCTGTTCGACAAAACGTCTCGCCGCACAATTCAAAAAAACCAGAAGACCCCACAGCCAGCCGAGAAACTCTCTCCAAAAGGGGTTGGAGCGGCTTTGCCGAGAACAATCAGAACCAGTCAAATCAAATACTGGCTCAATCTCCTCAACCGGATGAATCTCTAGGAGCCACATTGGACGATATTCCTGTTATCCGGCTAGGAGAACCCGATAATGGTGAAATTACGTGGCAATATTACGCTCACCAAAAAAGTCCCACTGCTCTTAAAAGTAATTCTAAGCTAATTGCTGCCGGTACTGAGGGAAGTGGCGAGCTAGTTCCCCCTAAAGCGGCACTAAAAGATAGCAATTTTAATAATTTTAATACATCCCCTACGGTTTACCCCGTTGGCACTCAATTAGTGGGTCAGTTGGAGATGCCGATTGTGGTTTTTGAAGGTAGTAACGTTCCTTTTACGATTAAATTGACTCAAAATCTGACAGGAAATAATGGAAGGATCGTTTTAGCAAAAGGAACGATCTTGACGGCCCAAGTTACGGGGGTGGCTTCTAATGGGTTAATGAGTGCCAATGTTACCAGTATTTCCTATATCAAAAATGGGAAACCCGTTACTCAGCCGATTCCGTCGAATTACTTGCTGGTTTTGAGCAAATCGGGTCAACCCCTGCAAGCTAAGGTGGTCGATCCTCGCAACGGGGAAATAGCACGGCAGGATTTAATCTTGGGGATTTTAGGGGCTGCCGATCGAGGGTTTGAAATTATCAATCAGCCCAAAACCCAAACTCAAATCGTTCAGTCTGGCTACGGCTTTAGTTCTAGCTCTTCTTCAAGTAGCCGCGACAATAACGTACCCGCCGGGCTCGCCCAAGGGTTTTTTGGAACGCTCAAAGACCGGTGGGAAAATCGCTTACAACAAAGTAGCTCGACTAACGTCAATAATAAGCCGGTTTTTGTCGTTCGTGCCAAAACCGAAGTCCGTATTTTCTTAAACGCTGTACTGGAGATCAATTAATGCTAAAATTACTTTCTTTAGTCATTGCTTTAGCGATTGCAAGACCTGCGTTGGCCTTTGAAGTTCCTGCCAATCAACTGCGATCGGGTTCTACGACAATAAGGGTCGCTCCAGGACAAGCAACAGCCATCAATTTTGAGAACGGTGAAGTTATTGACCATTTTATAATCAGCGACGATAGCCGCTTGGTCTATAACACTGATAAGGAACCCGGACAGGCGCAGACATTAATTTTGCGGGAGATTAAACCTCTGATTGTACAGGGGGCAACCTTTACGTCGGGTCCCAATGTCTTGATCAATACGCAATCGCCCGATGGAACCCGCAACCTCTACCAATTTCAGGTTCAGTTTGTTCGTGTGGTCGCCCCGTCGGAACGAGTGATCCGAGTCGTTGCGCCAAGTTATTCTCCAGCGCAGCAGTTTCTGCAAACCGCACTCGGTACTGCCACTTTAGATGATGTTCAAGAAGGCTTGGTTCATATCTTGAAAACTGGGCAAGCGTCTCCAGACGATCCGAAAATTCAATCGATTCAATCGTGTCTTGAACTCGCCCGTCAGATGCCCCTTGAGCGAGCCGCCAAACAAAGTAATGTGTCTTGGGATTCCCTAGTGCGTCTGGGCGAAATAGGTCTTCAAATTAAATCCGAGTCTTCATTATGAACGCTTTCCTCGATAACCCCGTAGCGATGTTTGCCGTTGGGGTCGGTTTTTTTGTGTTATTAATGTTCTGGGGTGACGGATGGGGCAACAAGAAACGCCGGCTCACAATTGCGGCTTGGGCCAACCCGAAAGTCATCCGCCGGGCTAGGAGAATAGGCTTGAATCAGTTAAAAAAGCCTTCCCCTAAGCGAGTCTGTCTTTATATAGGTAATCCCCCTGAGCTTAATCCAAGTTTTTTTAGTTCTTTTTTTGGGCGTAAATTGCCTCTATTAGTGCCCTCGTGTAATCCTTTAATTGAAGTGGTGGGAAAATCAGGTAGTGGTAAAACTTATTCGGTGATCAATCCCTTATTGTTGTCCGCCATAGACCAGGGGTTGCCCATCCTGCTCTACGATGTTAAGGCTGACAGTAGGGGACTTGATGGGCAGATGTCTTTTCTGGCAACTTATGCTAAATCTAAGGGATATGATGTTAATATCTTCGCCCCAGGACGTGATTACAGTTGTACGATTAATCCTTTGGACTTCATGAGCGATCATAATGATAAAGCGATGGCCAGCACGATCGCTAAAGTCTTTCAAGAGAATCTTAGAGGTGGGGATGGGGGTGGCAAAAAAGACGGGTTTTTCGGACCTGCCGGGGAGCGGCTCGTTACTGCCCTAATCCAATTTGCTAAGTACACCGAAACCCTTGGATCAAAAGATACTGCCGATCTGGCCATGGCTTTTCAGTTTCTGTGTCTTCCCGATTTACCCAAGCGTCTCAAACGGGCTAAAGAAGACAATAATCCCAATTTTCCTGAATGGGTTAGGGTTCCTTTTGAGCAATTAATGGCCGTCGCGGATGCAGCACCGACCAGTGGGGGGATTTTAGGGCAAGCTACCGATTTATTAGAGGAATTCATTGAGAGTAATTTAATGCGGAGTTATATTGGCAAAACCAATGTTAACCTTAAATTGGGTTCCAAGCAGATGCTGATATTCCAAAGTGATACTCAGCGTCAAGTGGTCGTTAATCCACTATTAGCGGCGGTAATTACCATCCTAATCGATTATAATTTTGCTGAAAAACGCGAAGATCCTTTAATTTGCTGTTTTGATGAATTCCCGACCATTATTTTGAATAAACTTCCCGACTGGGCTAACCGGCTGCGGTCTAAAGGATTGGTGCTAATCCTGGGCTATCAAGAGTTCAATCAATTAGAGAAGGGTTATGGGCGAGAAAATGCTAATATCATCCGCAGCCCGGCCAATCATCGGTTCTGGTTTAACCCTGGTACTGAAAATACCGCCAAGGGATTATCCGATTATTTGGGGCAAACCGAAGTCATCCTCAAAAATAATTCTCGTAGTCGTAATTTTGGCACTTCTGGAGGTTCGAAGAGTATCAGTGAGCAGATCACGCAAATTCCTTTGATGAGTGCTGATGAAATTAATTCGATGGTGCAGGGAGAGTGCATCTATATCGGTGCTGAGTATGTCGAAAAACTGCGTGACCCTAGAGATAAGAAACTAAAGGAGAGAATTAGACCCTATCATTTGCCTAAAATTCCCTTAGCATCAAACTATGAAGATTTAGAAAAAAAATGTGAAAAATTCTATAAAGAGAAAGTTTATCCTTGGCTTATCAACCGAGTGAAACAAGTCGAGTGGGATTTAATTGAAGAGATTCAGAAAAGACGAAATTTAGCCGAAAGCTTACTTCCTTATTCTTCAGGAGAAGACAAAGGAAATAATTTAGTTGATTTTAATTTTTAATTATGTTCATTCCGTCTGAAGCTCAAGAAAATATAGAGAATTTATCCTTATTTTTCATGCCCGCTCCTAATTTAAGGATCTATCAAAATAATCAATTAATGTATGGTTATAGGGCAGGTTCATTAACCAATAATTTTGAGGAGAGAAGTTTTTTTGATTTACTCGAAGCCCTTGAAACTGCGTCTCCAACCTGGGAGATTACCGGAGGGGGCAGTCTCCTTTATCCATCGGTAGATTCATCCTATCAGTTAGCGGCTTCTCCATTTCGCCTGGGATTAGGGGTTAAGCGTGGGGAATTATCCCTTGGACAAGCTCTTTGCGGTTACTGGCATCTTCAAGGTATCTTGCCTCGAGTGGAAGTTGCTCCTGAATTGATGCTTATTAAAGAAGAATTAGAAACTCTTTGCGTCGAGTCGGAGCTTATCGAGTTAAAATCTCAATCCTCAGAAGTTGAACCCGATGTGACTCCAACTCCCGCGCCCTCTCTCGATCCCTCCTCAAGAAGGGTTTCGCCCCTTCAAACGTCAGATCCGATATGGCAACAGCGAGAATGGATCGAGGCTATAATCCGAGAGCAGTCCATGAAGCGATATTTGGCCTTAAAGAACGGCAAAATGATTCTGGCTATTGGGGGAGATATTTTGGAATTTAAATACGAATCTGAACGATGGCAATATGATTCGGGATATTTAAGCCCCGAATCTTTAATTTTTATTCAACAGATTGGGGAACTGAACGAGTTCCGCACTAACAGTAAAGGACAAGTTATCGACCCCAACCAATCTAGTTCTGAAAGCTCGGTGTTAGAATTTTATTAAATAAAAATTTAAGGGCAATTTATTTTAAAAGTTTAAGTTAAAATCCGTTTAATACTTTAGGAGTTCTGTAAAAATGTCAAGCTCAATTATCGATATTGAAGGCACTTTATCTCAATTAAAAATCTTAGAACCCAACATTAACTTAGAGCCAGAAATTGAAAAATATTTACGAGAGAACGAGAAAGTTCTGAGTGAGCTTGTCTCATACCTTAAAGTTCCTCTTGAGCAAAAACTTCCTGACGAGATTAAACTATTTTATAATGGAATACTTCAAACCCATTTAACTTATCAGCCTGATTATTTTCGTTATTATGTTAACCATGTGCCGAACCCGAAAATCGCACATGAAGACATTATTACTCAGATGTATTTATTTAATGGCGTGTTAGCTTTATTTGGCATTGAAGACAAAGTTGTTGTCCAACGCTATTCTACGGAATTAGAAGCTAAGATTTCTGCTTATTTGTCAACCCAAAAAACTTAAGTTATAGATTCCCAGAAAAGAGCTGGGAGTTTCTTCAGCTAATTTAAATCTTTTTTGTCTAATTCGAGTGATAAGCCAATAGTTCAAAAAAAAGTTTTTTTTTACCGACATGACTCCAGAAAATAATACACAACAACCAATTATAGTTACCTTAAGCCAAGAAACTATAGAACAATGGAGAGACGGGAATTCTCGGGGAAACGTTACTTTAAATACTAACAAAAGAGGAAATTATCTGGTTAGTCCCTCACCCGAAGGTGGATTTATCTTAGAAATTGCTCCTAATGCTCGCTTCGACGAACATAGTGCAAAAGCCTTGTCCTTATTATTTAATTTACCAAAAGAAAAAGAATTTTCACCCGCTCAGTTAACCCAAGCTAATCCGGCTAAAGTTATCAACAATAACGGAACTTGGACGTTAGTCGAAAAAGGAAATTTGAGCGAAAAAGACTTAGTTAACACCACTCAAACCCAACAATCGCCGGTCTCTAAATCGCAAGATATCTCTTTTGCTGAGATAACTAACTCAAATACTCCTTCTAAGAATGTTACACAAGTACCCGTAAACAGTTCTGCACCTTTAAATAAGGAAACAGTATCTACTGAAGAACAAGTTACCGACCCACCGACAGCAGAAGAAAAACCCGTCTCCTCTGCGAATGCAAATACAAAACAAATAGATCTCGCTCCTGATGATGCTTCTGTCGATGAGATTATACGGGAACTCCCTCCTCTTCAGGAGGCGCAGCACCAATCCGTCAGTTACACTTACGATGCTCACACCCAAAAGTTACACTTACAAACACCATCAGAGATTAAAGTTTATGAAAATATTAGCCCTGATGATTTTAGAACTATTCTTTATCAACCTGAGTTGATCTTTCATTTTAAAGAATTTTCAACTCAACCTTTACCCAAATCGCTAATCGCAGACGTTCAAGATTTTATGATCGATCTGCGATCACTACCAGCTTCTTTAGCTGAAGAGAACTCATCGGCTGCCACTAAGCTAAAAAATTCATTAGCTAAAGAAATTGATGAGTATACCCAAGATGCCGTATCTAAAACTCAAGATTGGCTTCAAACTTTTAAAAAGGCATTATCTAAAACTGTCGAACACAGTAAGAACTGGTTAGCCGCTTTAAAATCCGCTTTTTCTGAGCCAAACGTTCAGCAAAAAACTCAGCAATTTAAAGATAATATTTCCACTAAAACTGTTCAATTGGGGAACTGGATCGCTTCTCGTCCAGAGGCGATTGCTACTAACAACTTGATGAAAACCCTTTACGATAAATTTAACGCGGCTCAGAGAACTTGGGGAGACGATCAATTTTCTCTAGGTGATTATCAGTTAAAAGCCGTTGATAAAAATACTTTTGTTTTATCGGACTTAGATACAGAGCGTACCCTTGTTGCGTTTAAAGTCTCACCTGGTAAGGTTGGCCAACAACTCAAGTTAATGGGTAAAGATAATACTCTAGATTCAGCACACTTTCTTAAACAAATTCGAGATTCTAATATAGTTCCCTCCGAGCAAGCCAAACAAGCCAGAGATGCTTTAATTAATAACATTGAGCGTCGCGTAAGCCAATTAAAGCCGGGGACTAACGCTAATGGGTTGACGGTGAGATCCCTTCGTGGCGCGGAGCTACAGCTACCCGATCGTACCGATAAATTTCTTCATAACAGGCAGGGACAGTCCGTTTCTGCTACGACTATAGAAAGCTTCTCAAAAGATCAATTAGAGGCTCTCTCAAACCAATTGGATGTGGCTTACCGTAGTCAGCAAACCCAAGAAGTTGCTCCTATTTTGGCGAAAATTCTCAAAAACGTCAACAATTTCAACTATTCAAACAAAAATTATACCCTCAATTATAACCCCGACCAAAAACGATTGACTTTTGAATCTAAAAGCGGCGAAAAGTTTGTCGCTCAATCACTTGGTAATGGCAAATGGAAATATATTGAAGGAGATTTGTCGGATACTACCTTTAATGCTATTACAACTACTGTTAAAGACAAGGTAGAAAAATGGGAAAAGACGAAGCAAGAAGAGTTCAATAAAGCTAAAATTCTGGCTACACTCGCTTGAACTTGGCAGTAGATGCCGGTTGACATTGTTCAGTAAACATCTTCTATAAACTTTTTCAAAGTTTTTGTAAAAATGAATGTCGCTCAACGCCAAGAGGCAGAAAACTCCTCAGCTAGTTATGCTAACTTTAAAGATTTCCCTGGCTTTATGCAGATCAGCAACAATCAGGAAAAAGCTTTATATTTAAAAGACCAAGAAAAACTTATTTTGTTTAGTGGAGGACAGCAACGGGACTATCAGATCAATTTCTCTCAAATGCAGACCTTTTTAGAACAAAAAAATTTTCGTCCTTTTAAAGATATCCTTGAAGAAATTGTCGAAAAAGATTATCAACAACTGCCAATTTTCCTGCAAATTAACAACAATCAAGAGAAAGTTCTGTATTTAAAAGAAGAACAAAAATTAACTTTATTTAGTGGAGGTCAGCAGCAAGACATAAAGGTCGATTTTTTCCAATTTCAACAATTTCTCAAGCAAAAGGATTCCCGTCCTTTTAAGGATATTATTGATGAGATAATAGATCAAACGACACAACAGCAGGTGCAATCGCTACCGGCATCGTTAGCCCTTCAACAAGCGGCTGCTCCGCCCAAATTGAATGACCCATTCGCTCAGAGTATCCATCAATACCACCAGAAAGCCGTTGAAAAAACTCAAAACTGGGCGCAATCTCTTGTTAGCAGGGCAAAAAATGGTTTAATGGCTTTAAGAGAGGCTTTGTTTATCCAAGAATCTTATATTGAATCGGACCCAAAAAAAGCGGCTCTCGTCAATAATATCGAACAGCGAATAGGGCAGTTGCCGGTGGGGACAAAAGTCGGACAGTGGACAGTTCGCTCTTCTAACAAAGAGAAGTTTCTGGATAATTGGCAGGGGCAGGAAGTTTCACGCCATACGATGTCTTCTTTGGGAACTCAACAGTTGAGTTCCCTTTCCGATAAATTAGATAGTGCTTATCGGCAAAAACAGACGATGGATATCGCGCCGGTTCTGGGACAATTACTCAAAGCCGCCGAAAAACCGGAATTCCGCACAAAATCCTATTCGGTCAATTATAATCCCCAAGAGAAATTACTCACCTTTGAACATTCCAACGGTGATAAGTTAGTGGCCCTTTCTCTTGGCAACGGTAAGTGGCAGCACGTGGACGGAGAATTATCTCCCGCAATGGCTGCCAAAATTTCCGTCGATTTAAAACACAATCTTGAGCGGTTCGTGCAGCGAAAACAAGATTTACAACAAAACAATGATATTTCTCAATAAATTTTTTTAAAACTCATGATTAACTTAAAATACCGGTTTCCATTGGCAATTTTACTCTGGGGTAGTTTATGCGCCGCATCCGCCTCAGTAAAAGTTAACGATCCCTCTTGTGGGGAAATGGCTAATTTCCATTTCGCCTGTTTCGGACCGATCGAGTTGTCTGGAGGAGGGCAATATGGAGGGTTTGAGCGATCCTGGCAAGCCGGAGAGCCTATTGGTGAAATTTTGACGTTGGGAGACTTAGAAAATTTCGGCGTGGGAAAGTTTCGCTTATCTGACATGATCACCAAGGGAGGTGGCAATTTTAATTCTATCTCTATCGGGCAATTTCCCCTCATCGCCTCGCAGAAGCTTAAAGATTTAGTGCCTCTGCTGGGTTTAAACAATATGCCTGCCTCACAATTTCCGGGCTTGGAATCAATGCCAAAAGACATGACCCTATCTCAAGCACTAGAACAAAATCTATTATTGGGAGATTCCCCGCTAACCTCTCTCAATATTGGCGGTAAACCTTTAAGTGCTATTCCGGGACTCTATAATCTCTCGCTTTCTAGTTTACCTGGCTGGAATAATCAAAAACTGGCACAAGTGCCTTTTTTTGAATCTATTCCTCTTTCAAAAATGCCAATTCCTTTAATTACGAATAATACGGGCATTTTTCGTATAGATGCCCTACGAAATCAAGAAGGTCCACAGCAGCGCACTATTAGTGGTTCAGATCTACAGGGATGGAATGTTGCCTGCTCGGGGAACTGCGATTATGTTGAGCTTGATGACCCCGAAAACATAGGCTCATCGGTCAGCCTCCCCCCTGAAGGGGTTCGTTGGATTTCTGGAAAAAAACAGAACGTAGAAGGGGGTTCTGGATGCTTGCGGTGGGCGAATGGAGGCAAAGAACCCACAGGACGCTTGCCTTTTGGGAGTGGTTTTAAGGTTGCTCTTTGGGACATCTCCCCGGCTTCTGGGAAGGTTACATCCAAATATTTTGTCAGAGCCTGTAATATTTGTGGTTGTACCCCTTATTTTATCGGTCCTTTTCCGGGACCCGTTTATAAAGAAAATGAGGATATTTTTGCCGGATTTGAGGGATTAAGTTCGATTGAAGCGGGCATAAGCTCCATTCAACCTTTAAAGTCGCCAAGTACCCAACAAAAACAAGTCTTCAATTCAGGTAATACTGGGAGTGCCGCTATAGCCTCCGCTAATTCAAGGACTGATACTGATTTGAATAATAATTCTATGTCGTCCTCTAGCATTCAACAAGTAGCTCCTTCAATTCAACCTCAAAATAATTCAATAGCCCTTAGCTGGTCGGTTCAACGGTTTGCTAACGCGCTTGGTAGCGTCGATTACGCTGCGGTTTCCCCTTATTTATGTCGTGATGAGGTTTGCGGCTATCGCATCGGCATGTATCAGATGTGGAATCAAAGCCGCATGGCTCAAGTTCCTCCTCAGTTGACTCAAAGCGAGGTTACGCAGGGTCAAATTCAAAAATATTTTCCCAAAAATTTTCAAGAAAAAGCATTTCAAGCTTATCTTGAACGATTGGACACGGCTACAGCCGCAGAAATCGACCCTTTTACTAAAGCTCCTTTTAGTGGTGAGCGAGAGGTACAACGTATTGCTCAAATGTATTATGGAGGGGAAGGAGCAAAAATTGATGCTGATATTCCTATTTTGGGTCAAGGCTCATTGTTGCAACATTCAAGAAATTTTCTTGAGCTTTATCGAAGGAGGGCTTGATTAAACAGTGTTTCTACCACCAAATTTTATTGGGTAGAAAGGGAGCATCCCATTGAAAGCACTTTAACCATTTTATGGTCGCCAAAACCCTTGCCTATCGTCACTTTGAGCTATGCACTTACAAAAATGGGATGCTTTCGGTAGAAACCCTACTTACGGAGTTTTTTAGATGAGCAAAACTCAATTTATTTTTTTTATTGTGACTTTTTTAATGCTAATTTTAGGTCTAGATCCAGCAATTAGCTTAGTCTCAAATTTTCAGGCCAACTTATCACCATTTGGGGCATTCGCTCAATTAATCCTTTTTGTTTGTAGCGGCTTGTCCGTATATTTAATTATTATCAAGCTCTGGGGAGGATGGCAAGCTTATTTTCCCAAGCGACCTTACCCTTTAAAACTTGATTTTTCTCTCCTTTTACTCTGGCTGATCTATTTAGGAATTTTGTCTTTTTTTAGTCTTCCTCTCAACTCGCTCAAAATTTTTCATCTAGCGGCTGTTTCACTTCTTTTCTTGGGAATTCCTTTTGGGGTAATTTTTTCCACCTATTCTCTAATTCTAAGTTCTCAATTACAATCTAAAAAATGAGGCTTCAATTTATTTAAAATCTTTTTGAGCTTCAGATCATAAGCTCGATGATTTTTTGGCGCGGGAAATTGGAAATTTTCATTAATGGGATAAGCGATGTTTAAATTCTTGTACTCGGTTGAAGTTAAGCAGTTTTTAATGATTTCCCTGAATTGAGCATAAAAGATTTTTTCGTCAGAAGATAATTGAGGTTGTAAAATACAATCCCCTAAAGCGGGTTCTTGTTCCCAGGAGAAACTGTGCCGCCTTTGAATTTCCAATTCGGCTTTTAAAATTGTAGGTTTGTTCCATCTTAGGCTTTCTTGCGTTTCCCGCAAGCTTGGCATTCTTCCGTATTGCTTCTGCCAGTTTTGATAAAAAACCCGCAATCTCTGAGCTTTACTTTTTTTATCGAGCAACATGACTTTCTGTCTCTGAACGGCTTGAATATACCTGAAAATTCTGTTTCTGACCGACTTGACGATGAAACTTTTAAGACTCCCTTGAGATGGTTCGTATTTAACTCTTATATTGAAAATTACCAGAAAGCATTCTTGCCATAAATCTTCTACTTCAAGAGAGTTTTTACGGGAAAAACTCTCAACAATATTTGTTAAACTTTTATTTATTTCGCTGATAATTTTTTGTTTTTCTATTTCATTTTCAAAAGTTAACGAAGGATAGGTTTGTAAAATTTGTTCAAGATTATTCTTGGTTCTCATAGCAAATACTCTCAAAGATAGATTTATGTTCTCTGCCTTTTGACTGATTTAAGTATTGATTATCCAGCCTTAATTATGTTATGTTGGTAAGCTAGGGCAACAACTTGGTAGAGTTCTTTTACCCCAAATTGTTTGGTTAAATTTCCGGTATGGTAATGGCAGGTCTTTTCACTAATTTGTAAATATTCTGCGATCGCTTCTCGGCTTTTCCCTTGACAGATAAGTGTCAGAACTTTTTTTTGTCTTGGTGTTAAATTTAGAGGTAAATCATTCATCAATAACAGGAGAGGATTGATTAGGAAAGTTTAAAGTTTTCAAACATCTTTGTTTTTTTTGTATTAGTACCTTCTCGCATTTTTGGGAGCTTGTCATCAGTCTATTGAATAAATTTTTAATTCAACTTTATGGCTAACGAAAAAAATTAGAAAATCTCCTAAAATGAAAACTAAATCCTACTACGCTCAACATTTGCATAATGTATTCGCTTTCATTATTTGATGAAACTGAAATGGAAATTGTCAAAGCTTTTTGTAAAGGAAGCGTTGAGAACTCTAAGCTAAGAAAAGAGTTGAATTTGTCTGAGTCGACGATTTGTTACCGATTAAAAGCTATTCGCCTTAAAATGCACGCGAATGATCTTGAAGAATTGGCCTATAAATTTTGCTCCTTGAGATTTATTGAAGAATTTCCGTCGGATAATTTAGCTCAATACTATTCGACTTCCTTCACGGAAACTGAACAAAAAATTTTAAGGCTTATCTGTCAGGGAATTTACAAACCCCGTTTGATCGCTAATTGCATAAATTGCAAGATCAGCACGGTTAAAACCCATCTCGGCAATATCAGAAACAAGCTGCACTGTTCCAAGACGGCAGAAGTTATCATTAAAGTTTTTCAGAGCGGGATTGCCCGTAAACTCTCCGACAACGCCTCTCCTTCTTGATCTCCTGTATTGACCATCTGCCGTTTTCTAAACGGCAGAGAGTCAAAATTTAATTAAGGAATTGCTTGGTTAATTAACGAAATAATTGAAATTGTAGAGAAGCCAATGGCAAAGTGATCATTTAATTTCTGGCAAAATCATGAGTAAACTAATCCCACAGCTTATCCAGGCTCCAATTAAGTACATCAATAATTATCAACGGCTTTTTATGTTATCACTTTTGATCGCCATTATTCTCTGGCAAATTTTCAAGATAAATTTCGATTGTTCTAATAATCTTGATGAGATCATGAACTCTTCAAATTCTAGCCGAGTTGAGAAAGTGGCTTCGGCAAATTTTTTATTCTCGTTTCTGTGGGAACTAAGTTTTAATCCGAAGTCAATCAATTAGTTAATTTTTTTTTCTCTTAAATCCATTAAAGATACAATTGTTGCTCAACCTATTGGTCTTGCCAGGTAACAATTCTGTCCAATTGAGCCAACGTAATCAGTCCGTACTGCCACAAGAGCATGAAGGAAACAAATTTATTTAATTATCAAGCTTCTGATTACTTATGGTAATAGTATCAATTATTTGGCATTAACACAAGAGAGTATCCGACAATTCTTCGGTTTTCATTTATGGCTCTTATTGACATTAACGGGTCAACCTTTTTAACTCACCCCAAAACAGACCCCTTCATGTTGACAAACTCTGAAACCCTTTTAAAATAAGCTTTTTAGTATTTCAAACCCGGAGCTTGTTCAATCGGTGTTGAATAACTGTTGAATACTTGCTGACGAAGTTGTTAAATAAGCTATAAAGTAGATATATCAAGAGTTTTAGCTATTAGTTAAACCGATTTAGATATACCCTATAGAGGGGGGGAGTTCCCCGAGCTATTACAGAACTTAACAATTAACTTAATAATAATATTTATCATTTAAGGGAACACAGCACCTAAAAATAGTAATCCTCACATTCCCAACCTGTTTGTCAAACAGATAAGGCTTTTTTAGCTCCACTCTCTACGGCTTATTTTGCCTTAAATGATCCCTTGAACAAGCGGATAAATATAAAGCGGATTTATCCACTGGTAAATTCTAGTTAAAAACCGCTTTGCCTCGATTTTTAAGCAGCGTAAATTTAGCTTGTTATTAGACAATATAACAAACCTACATCCTTTAGCTACCCAAGTTATTAATTAGTGACAGGGGTGTTTAAAATCGATTTTTTAAGGGTTATTGATGCCTTAGTTAGAGAAGGTTTAACGGGTCGAATTATCATCAACTAAAGTGGGTTTGAGATATCGTTCATAAACCCAAGTTTGGGCAGGATCATTCAATAAGTAAACCCATTCAAAAACTTTAAAAACTCGCTTGACGATCATTTTTCCTCTTTGGGTTATATCATATGTGGGTATATAGCGATCAACTTTTTGTCCGATCTTAAATTTAGGAGCCGGTGCGGGTTTTGGGTCTTTGGGGCTATTGTCTTCAACCGGTGCGGCTTCCTGGGTTTCGTCGTTGGGGGTAGGCCTATCGGGAGCGGCTTGAGTTTCCTCCCCATTACCAAGTTCTAATGGTGAAGAGGAAACCATTGCCACCGGTGAAGGCGGTGATGCTTGCGGTTCAGTCGGTGGTGGACTATCCGATGGGGGTATAGGTTGGCCACCATCTCCACCGTCATCGTCCGAACCCGGCAAGCAATACATCCAACGCCTGGGGTTAACTTGCGATCGCTGCTTGGTAATTAACTGCCGGTCTTCCAACCGGTCCAGTACGGTATAGAGCGATCGCCCGATATTCAAGTATGAGTCAATTTCGCTGTAATCCAGGCCATGTGGGGCAAATCGAGCCAACAGATCTAACACCCTCTGCCCCTGCGTCCGTTTCTCCCCATTCTCATCGCCAAATTCGCCAACATATTCAAAAATCGTCTCAGATGCCCATAGATCTTTAGGATTGAGCTTGAGGATATGGCAAACGGCTTCCCCCTCGCGCGGCTTGACCCTCAACCAACGACGGGGATCTTGCTCATCATTGGGGTTAACGGCCTTGAGTTGCCATACCCCCCAGGTAGCGGCTACTATTCTGGCACTACCGCTTACTTGGTTGATTCCCTTGGCATCCGGACATTTGTTCTCATGATGTATTAATATTCCTGACGCGCCATAACTGCCGATTAAGTTTTTCAAACGGTAAATAGAACGGGCAAACTCCGGATCTTTTTCCGAAACTCCCAGATTCTCGGTAATCGAAGTTAAAGAGTCGATAATTACCAGCACCGGTTGATGCTCCGATAGGGCTACTTCTAGGGGCGATAGATCGTTGATATCTAATTTGGTCATGATCCTCAGATCGTTGCGGTTGACCAATAGGTCGAATCCTTTTGCTCGTAGCCGTCGTTTTGTGGAGTTCGGGGACTCGTCAGAGGTGACTAAGAGAACTTTGCCCTTAACTCCCGGTTGCTCCCCCAGTACGCGATCGCCGCTCAGGATCGAATAAGCTACGTCTGTAGCCAGTAAGGTTTTACCGGTCTTGGCCAGTGCCGCCAAGATAACGGTTTCCCCCACTGGCAATAACCCCGGAACGACCCAATTTAGGGCTACCGTACCGGTGTTCAAGAAATCGTCAAAGAGAAAATCCGTAACGGCGACACTTTCTAGTTCCTTCTCGATTTGTTGTGCCAGATAATTCAATTCGGACTTACTTATGCGGTAGTGGCTGCAAATTCTGCCCCTGAGCAGCGTTTTCTCGTAAATATCTCCCGTCTGCACGTAAGCCAGCACTTCCAAGCGCAGCCTGGCCTGTTCCGTATCCCCTTTAAGCTCTTTTTTGGCCGCTTCGACAAAATTTCTCTCCCATTGGTAGGGATTGATCTTTAACTCGGAGCGCAGTTGCTCAAGCTTGGCGTTCTGCTGGAGTTCCGTGCGATCGGGTTGTTTGAGAATTTGCTTGATCTGTGCGATCGCTCGGTTTAATAGGGATTTATCACCAGAGGCAATATTAATCGCCTGGGCCTGATTGACGATCAATTCTTGGATATCGGCGGGTGAATAGTTGGGATCTTCAACCCATTCGTTGATTTTATGTGAGAGTGCCTGTATCTCCCGCTTCTCCCAATGCTTTCTGACTATGTTCTTGGCATAGACATCTATATTGGCGGCTGATACAGTTCGCTCGATCAAGGTGGCTAATCGGCAAATCCCCCCAACTTGTTCTAGAAGACCTTTTTCTTCTAAGCGATGCTTAACGGTCATCAAATCTATTGGCAGCCCCTCTCGGTACATTTCTAGGGCTGTTTGATAGATGGTGGCGTGGGCGCGTACATAGAAGTGTTCGGGCGATAGGATGTCCGCCACTCGTGCGATCGCCCTCGGGTCGAATAAAATACCGCCAAGTATTAACTCTTCGGCTTCGGGGTTGGCCAAAAATTTGTGTTGTGTTGTCTTATCTATCGTTGCTGTAGTCATAATTCTCCAGGATTGAGTGGGGCTGGAGATTCCTTATTTTTAGTAAAGTTAGTCAAAGTCACTTTAAGATGAAAGTGATTATTCGTTTTGAGGCTGGTGAAGCCTCTTGGATGGAGTTGGGGAAGCGATACCTGTTAAATGAGGATCGCACTGCACAGGTTAAAATTTTAATCTGGCTTCTCGGCACTAACTTTACTCCTTGGGGAATCTCCAGCATTTTCTTTTTTTGTAACTGAATAGATGGGGGCTTTTTTGGCATAGAAACCCTGTCGGTCAACAGATTGCAATCTGATCACCGTAGCCCAATTTCCAGCAATAGGACACATGGAGTAAGTCCTATGAAACCTTACATCAGTTTCCTTAAAACTTTTGCTTTACGCCTGGGGCGATCGCTATTTGATTTCTTTCATGGCTGTAAGAAATTAATAGCCTAGGGGCAAACATTAATTTAAAACAAGATAATTGTGATGTAATCATGGTTCTCCATTAGATAATTCGTGGATAAGAACCAATGAAGGCGATTGCTGACGCTTAAAAGAGCAATTATTTAAATTTTGACCATAAATCTCACCTCAGCTACCTGTACAAGTCACGGGATAGCTGTTAGAATGATGTCATCAGAAAATTTAAATTGTTACTCTTTCATTGTCCTGCCTCCATTGATAAGTGTACAGAAT
Organism: Gloeothece verrucosa PCC 7822; assembly: GCF_000147335.1. Taxonomy (NCBI): domain Bacteria; kingdom Bacillati; phylum Cyanobacteriota; class Cyanophyceae; order Chroococcales; family Aphanothecaceae; genus Gloeothece; species Gloeothece verrucosa. The sequence continues at coordinate 83,181 of NC_014534.1, read as the reverse complement.
AGAGAACTTGAGGTAGAACACCCGCCGAATAGGAGCTAAAGCCGTCCTGCCAAGGTACCCAACCATTAGAAGGACGGTTGTTTAGCGTTTGGGGGGTCTGGGCAGAGGTTCTCAGGGTTTGCATAAGTTCGACCTGTAATCATGCACTTTTGGGATCTAGTTTACTCTTAAATCTCCCAGAGGGGAATAGCAATTAAGAAATAGTTGCCGAGGTGGCTGGTGCAGAAGATGTAACAGAAAGTTTTAATGAGGCTTATTCTTGAACTTTGAATGTTTTAAAAAATTTCTTGTCTATTTAAATATTATTGTATCATCATGTTGGATACGAATCAATTTTTTTGTGGCAAAAAAATTTTAACTAAAGATAATGTTGTAACCGAATCAGCTACAAAAATACGAAATTTATCAGGCAGATTATGACTGTAGTAAACCTTGTATTGCAGTCCGAGATGAATTGGGGTTTTGTCCCCATTCATCTGAGGCTTCCAGAACAGCTAAATCTAAAAAAAGCTCGAAATATTTTCATAATTTCTATTTTTGATTCTCTAGTTAAAACCCCAAAAAACCAGAAGTTCGTTCTGAGCTTTTGAACAATGATACTATTGAAAAGGGAAAGTAGAATCAACGGCTTTATTGAAATTTTAGCTGAAATTTAAATCTTTTATCCAGTTTTTTCGCAGTAAAGAGAGCTTAATTATTTAAATTTAAACTCAAAGTTTAAATTTAAAATCCTAATTTTCTCCAACACCGCAGATAGCCGCATAAGCGATGGCGATCGCATCGAGCCGTTCACTCGGCTTTACTTGCAAATCAAAAAGCCCTGCTATTGTATCCGTAACATCTTCATCCGAGGCCCGAAAATCGCATACATGACATTTCCATTGATTCCGATACAGGCGAATCGGGACGATCGAGCATTCACGATAACATACCAAATCCACTACTCCTATAACCTCTAAAGCATTTTGTAGATGTTTGGGATTGATCTCGGAATCGGTATTGAGGAAGGGAATCTCGATGGCCACTTCGGTTGGACAAAATTCTCGCAGCAGCACCACTAAATCTTGTTCTAATTCCGATAAGCGTTGCGAGGTGGGGCATTTAGGGGTTGTGGTGATGGTACCGTAGTCCAACAGAGGAGGGAGTTCGCACTCGGAGTCCGCCCGTTCCAACACCGCCCACCGCAGAGTCCCCAAGGCCGGATCGATTCCCAAGGTGCGCGGTTCACCAGTTGGATTGACCGAGGTTTCCTCAGATGAGGGAATCTCTAGCAATGAAGCGATCGCTGCCTCTAAACTGGCTTGACCGGATTGCTGCTGATACTCTTCCAAGCGTTTCCAGACCGCCGGTTGAAGTCGCACGGTTTTTGGCTTTTCCTCTGGTGGGATGGATTTGCCGATGTTCGCGGTTTCCATGTAGGCCAGGTCGCCATATTTATTCTGATACAGTCGTTCGGTGGCAACCTTGTCAGTGATGCTAGAGCGAATTTTGGCCACGAACGTATGGGAGGTTTTGGTCAGTCGAGCGATTTCACGATCGCTGTATTCCCTCCATTCTAGATCGTCTAAGATCATCTTCACAGCATGACGTTTGTCGGCGATCGAGCGTCTCATCCCGTGTTCGGCGTTGCAGCCGACGGCGTAAAGGATCGCATCACGACGACTCCCGAGCGATAGCTCAACTTCTATTTCTCGAAAACCCGAGCATCGCGCCGCCTCTAGGCGATGAAAACCGTCAGCCAGCCAATAGAACTCATTTTCATCCCGAAAAACCACCACGGGAGGGAAAATGCACCCCTCTTGCAGGGCTTGGGCGTATTCGGCGATCGTCGTCGAGGATAAACCCGCCCTGGAAGAAGTTCCGCCGTCTGTTCTGATAACGGATAGAGACATTCGCATACATGACGCGCCTCAGATCAAAGAAAAGGCTACTAGAATTAGCTACATTTTTAATTTACACACATTTCAAGCTTTAAGGGCAAATCACAAAATATGTCCCCTCAAAAAGGAGCGTTGATCGTGTTGGCCGCCCTCCGTTTAGCCTCTTCGCCCCGGCGATCGTAGCGGGCGGTGGTAGCCGGATCGCTATGACCGGCCAATTTTTGCACGGTGACTAGATCGATACCGGCATCGAGAAGCCCGGAGATAAAAGTCCGTCTGAGATCGTGGGGGGAAACTTGTTCGATACCGGCATCGGAGGCGCGTTTTTGCAGAATGTACAGGACGGCTTGCCCGCTCATGCGTCTCTTGACGATGCGTTGACCTTTATTGACCGCGTAGAATAATGGCCCCGGTCTAAACCCGCGCAGGTTTAGCCATTGAACCACTAATGACGTGCCCCAATCCGGCAGATAAACGGTTCGATTTTTGCCTCCCTTGCCCTCTCTAACCTCTATTCCACCGGTACTGTGATTGAAATCAGCCAGATCTAAGGATACGACTTCGGCGCGACGTAACCCAGAACCTAGTAAAACGGCTAATAAAGCAGCGTCTCTGAAACTACTGATGGTCGATAACTCTAACAAATGGGTGAATAAAACTTGTATTTCAAGAGAGGATAGTGCCCGTCCTTTAAGGGAGGGCTGATGATTTCTAACACTATCAATTTCAATGGCATCGCTGTAATCTTCTAGGGTTATTAACTTCAATTTTTTAGCCTCTCTCAAAACTCGTCTCAAGGCGCATAGTTTGTGATTGACTGTACCGGGGGAATATTTTTGGATCAAAACGGCGCGTAGGGATGCGGTGTGCTGATAACGTAATTGCCCCCAATTGAGCGTCATGGCATCGCATTGATTATCGGTCAAAATTTGGGCAAGTTCATCAAGGTGACGGCGAACGATGGGGACGGAATTGGGGCGAAGGGTTCCCAGGTACACCGATACCGGATGAGCCGTCAGGGGTAACGGTAGAGACAATTGTAACGGGTGAGCCGCTCTTTCGACCAACTGGGTCATACAATACTGGATAAGAGAGGATATTTTAACTTTAGCTCAAACCGCCCGTGCCAAACTCCATTGCCAAAAATAACTTATTTAAAGTCTGTTTTTCATAAGCTATTTTTCGCCTAAAGAATTTCTCCCTTGGCGATCACACTGAAAAAATTGTCCGTTCACCCATAAGTTGAAAATTGTTACGCATAAGTTGAAATTAGGAGGCATATTATGAGCCAATAATTTTCAACTATGGATAAAAAATCTTTTTTAAGAGCGATTCTTGAAATTTAGTTGTAAAGTTTTGTAACTTTTAGGCTAAAAAGGTCATCAAATTTTTGGGAGTCACTCTCTGGCTTATGGTTCTAATATGCTTGGTGGTGCAGTTTTGACCGCTTCTTCCCATGCTAAACCCCACTGCTGCTCTGTGAGTTTACCGATATGTCGCAAATGTTTTTCTGGTATTGATCCAATTTCGCCCCGAGCCGAAATTCGTTTTTCGATTTTTCCTGCCTTCAGTTCCCGGTACAACTGACTTTGCGATCTCCCAAACTCGTTAATCATACAACTGAGATCTACTATCACTTATTTTTTCCGGAAAATCTTGTTAGTAATTATCAAAAGCTCCTTTCTCCTCAATTTCCGTCATATCCGCTACCTTAGACAAACCGGCTTGGGATTTTAAAACCGAATTAGCCCGTAATGGGTCGGCGGCTTTTCAGAGGTTTTGAGCAATTTTTTGAACGTTGGCACTCATAGGTATTGCTAGTACAATAACGTTTGGTATTTAAAACGTTTTATGTACAGCGTGAAAAGCTTGGAATCAGGCGATCACCAACAGGGGGGAAAATTCTAGTTTTACCCCAAGAGCGAGAAATTAGTTTCACAGACATTAACTAAATTTGCTTGCTCAACAAGAAAAAAAGTTTTCAAGACTCTTGAAGCACTACGGGCTGATGCCCATTATTATTAACAGAAATAACTTGCTGTGCCAAAATTTGCTGCATCATCTGCTCGAGTTTTTGACGTTCAATGCGTTCCCTTTCAAGCTCTTGTTTAAAACGTTCTTCCAAGGACAATATTTTAGTTTCCAACTGTTCTCTTGATTGTTGCTCCATTTCGAGTTGTTGTTTCAATTCTCCGGTTTTTTCTTCTACCAGTTCTCTTACTTCTTCTGGGGAATATTTAATCGTTGTTTTTTTGAGTAATTTGGTGGCATCTCGTCCGCTAATAGCAATCGCTTGAAATAAATCATCTTTGTAAGAGCGAATTAGTCCCGTAAATGGATCTAAAGGGCGATTATTTTCTATTGCCAATTCTTCAGTGGCTTTTTTAAGAGATGCGATCTCATCAACATCTAGCTTGAATTTAGCCGCCACGATTTGCCAATCGTATTCTTCTGTAAAAACCCCTAAATCGTAGCGGAGCTTATCCAGGTTTTCTCCAGCAACCTTTGAAGTTTCCAGAACTTCCTCTACATCACTAATCCAAGGAAGAGGGCGGTATTCTTGCATGACCTTTCCAACAGGACGACTAAACCACGAGTGCGTATGGGGCGATTCTTCTTCTTTTTTCTGTGCTAGTTCTAAAACTTGTTGCAACAACAGGTCAACTTCAGTCTCATTCCAACCTAATCGCTTGCTCAGAATATCCCTGTGCTTAATGATTTCCAGTTGAATCGGTAAACATTCGCCTTTTAATTTTTTCAAGTCAACCACTTTAATCTTCTGCTTAATAGAGTTCCATTTTAAAAGTTTTAAGGTTCCTCGCCGCACAACGGGACAAGTTTTAACCCATTCGTCCGTTAATTTTTCGAAACTAGCGATGTAAGATAGCGGTAAGTGTTCAGGGGATCTCAGTTTTTCTTCTACTTCACAAATTGCCTCTAGTGCGCTGGTAGAGGGGGTAGAAAGAGTTGCATTAATAAGTTGGTCGATTTCTATCAGTTGACCTTCTTCTAAAGTATCAAGTTCAATGTTTCCTCGCTCTTGTGCAAAAATTGTGCCGTCATCAATCGATTCCAAGACTTTTTGAAAAATTGGCTCATCTGGATCTTCACTTTTATTTCGCTGCCCGACTTGATAATTGCCGATAGGCTGCCCCAATTTCAGTAAATCTAATTTGGACTCAATGACCGTTGCTGCTGTTCTACTCTTAACACTTTTGTACCAAAAACGAATTTTATAGCCCATTTCTAGCCATTTAAACAAATTTGAGTCAGGAAAATAGTTTTGTAATAAAGCGTGGTAGAGACTCTTCTTGTGCAGTTCGCCGTCCGCCTTAACAAAATCTTCATAATCTTCTTTACATTCAATGGCGGCTATGGCTCCACATTTGTTCTGTAAGATCTGCTCGGCTTCCCCTAATTGGGCTAAATGCTCGAATAATACGCCAATTTTGGGGAGTATTTGGGAGATGATTTCAATGGCTTTCGCCACGTCTTGATCTTCAGCCAGGAAAGAAGCTTTTTCCTCGATAATTGTTGGTAAACTCAGCCGCGTGGTGTTGTCTTTACAATGGCGTGAGGCTGGTTGCTTTGACTCTTTCTGTGCTAAAATTTGTGTAGTCATGGTTCCTCTAAGAGTTACTGTGATTTAATTACTTGCAAACTTATTCAGCTATTAAAGCTGATTTTTTATTTAATAGGGTTAATAGGGAAATTTTGAGCCTTAATTTTTCTTCCATCGTTTTAAACAGTGCTTGAGATCTAACAGTCACAAGACTGAGTGTAAATAAAATAATTTTCTGTCTGTTTGTTTTCTTTAACTGATGAGTCTGTATTGGTGTTAACATAGTGGTGTTGTTAAAGGTAAGCCGAAATTATCAAGTGCTATAGTTTGATGAAACTATAGTACCAATGGCTATTTTGGATTACTCTGGATTTTAGCACACAAGTCTGAGTAAATTAATATTTTTTTTTCTGGCAATTTAACTCCCCCGACGCTGGCAATTAAGCTAAGGTTCAACTCGCTAAAAATTGAGAATTCCTGAGCAAATTCTATCTAAAGGAGGAAGTATTATCAAGCAATCCCCTAGGGTTAAATCTAAGTTAGAGCAAGGGCAAGAAGTGGTAAAGTGGGTTTTTTAAATGTTGTCAATTTGGTAAAAAACCTTTCCCTGTTGGTTAATAATTTTTTTATATTTTGGCAAAGTTAGCCCGGCTTTGCTTCCATCGGGACTTTTGTAGCGTAGGATTTCCGTTACTTGAATATAACCTTCTTCAGTTTCTGCTTCGCTGGTTTCCAAAGAAAAATTCTCGCTGCGCCCATATATATCTTTGCAATAATTAAGCAGCTTCATTTCAACTTCATCGGGATTTACAGGTATAGAAATAATTGAGCGAACACCATAGCTAAGTAATTTGGTTAAAATTTGTGGATTATTAATTTGTTCGGGATTTAATAAAGCAATAAATCCGTATAATAAGCGGCATCTAGCCAACCCCCAACTCGAGATTAACGTTTCTAAAAATTTTTCCCAATCTCCCAAGGTTTTATCTTCTTCAAAATTAGAATAAAGTTCAAAAGCTACTCCATGAATTTTATTAGAATATTCAAAATGAGTTGCGCTAAATGACTCTATAACAAAAATATTGTTCCTAGCAATAATGCTTAAAGCCTCTCTGTAAGAAGAGGCCACTTTAATCATAAAGGCTAAATCTCTTCCATTTTTTTTTAAAGTCTGTTGAAATTTTTCGGGCGATATACCTTGAGGAGGATTATACATATCAGCTATTTGTATTCCCATAGCTGGATTAGAAGGCGTAATGAATAGAATATTAAAAATTGTATCCGAACTAACATCTTCTCTGATATGGATGATTTTATCTTCTTTTTTTATTCTACCCACTGATTTCGTTGATTATTTATTGAGCTATTTAAAGATATTAACATAATTTTTTCGCGCCTCTTTTTAAGAACAAAGAAAATTTTATCTCCCAATGTTATGTATAAGTCACAAATGTTATGTATAAGCCACAAATGTTATGTATGAACCACAAATGTTATGTATAAACCACAAAAGGGGCGAAAATTTTAATTTTTAAGTTTAGGATTAAGGATGGCCCAACAGATATAATCTTGAGAATTAATGGTAAAATTGATTGATAAGTGAGTGAGTGAGCAAAAGCCAATTGTCTCTAGCATACAAATTAAATTCGGTCGCGCCATCCAACAGCGTAGAAAGGAACTAAATCTAACTCAAGAAAATTTGGCGCATCGAACAGGACTGGATCGTACTTATATTGCTAATATTGAAACGGGAAAAATCAATATCTCGCTTAGGAATATTGAAAAACTGGCTAAAGGTTTAAGTATTTCTTTATCAGATTTATTTAAAAATTGTGCTCTTGATGGAGAACCCTCTCAAGATTAACGGTTGTTAAAGCTGAAACTCCAAGTTACTGATTGATTTTCTTTTTTAATTTTTAAAATTACTTTATATTTTTTGAGGAGATTCTGGATAGCTTGGAAAGTGCTGAATTTAGGCTCATAAAGAATTTTAATAACTATCATTAAAGTTTGAGTCGATTGATTAGATTTTATTTCAATCCATTGGGAGTTGTTTAACTTAGATTCTCTAGTCGTTACACCATCAAAAGAACTGACGGCCTCATCTAAAATTTTTATAAGTAAACAAATCATGTCTTCTATGCTTATTTTGATGCCGATTTCTTCAAGCGATTCTCTAATAAGACTATTTTTCAGGTCAATTTTATAAGAATCAAAAATAATAGGGTTAATTAACCAGATAGCCCAATCTATTGTAGATTTAAGGCTTTGATCATTCAATTGATTATTAGGAACATCATAATAAGGATTAATTAAAGCGGCTAAGTTGGAAAAATAGCTATTTAATAAGAGAATCATCATTTCTAAAGAGTATTGTGATTCATTTAAATGATGCTCTATTAAATCAGGCATTTTCGGGGCGTTAGTTGAACTTAATAAGTCAGAATCAAATAAAGCAAAATATTCTTTCTTGATCAATTTAAAATTAGTCCGTATGTTATTGACTAATGGTTTGAGCCGCTTGGATAATAAGTGAGATGTTAACTCAACCTCAAGAAAACTCGAACTTTCTTTTTCTTTTTGAGCCGCTTCTAAAATAATCACCAGTAAAAAAGATAGAAAAAGAGAAAGTAGAGGAGGAATGACAGGAATCCAATAGCCGTAGAGAAAAAAGATAAATGCCAAAATTATATAAATGAGAGAAAATACTGAAGGAAGCAAGATTAAAAATTTTAAAGAATCCTTGGGAATTAACAAAAGTAAGACCGTTGGATAAACTAAGATTAATATTGAGATAAAAGGCTCTCCTAACGGTTTAATGAGTGGCCGCCCATCCAAGGCAGCACGAATGATCTGGCTGGCTATATGAGCCTGAACTTCAACTCCGTTAACTTCTCTAGGCGTATCGGTTGACTGCCGGTTAAAAGGAGTCAAAAATTTATCTTTTAGAGAAGGCGCAACCGTACCGACAAGAACAATTTTATTTTTAAAAATTGTCGAATCAAACTTTCGCTCAAAAACTGTTCCGACAGAAATTATTTGAAAAGGTTTTTCTTGAGAGTTACTTTTTCGCCAATTAATCAAAATTTGATAAAGATAACTGTCGGCTTTGGTATAAGGGCCTGTTAAATTTTTAAAGGGTTCAAATATTACTCCATTTAAGGATAACCATGAATTATTTTCTCCCCCGTGTTCGTCGGAGATCCCATGTTTGGTCAGATAAATCCTCGCCACAGCCCAAGCTAAAGAAGGAAGCGCCGTGTCGGTATTGGGAAACAAAAATCCTCGTCGGAGAACCCCGTCTCCGTCAATTATGAGGCTGACATCGCTGATTTGCTCGGAATTAATGGGTGGAGGAGCGATTTGATCAAAGTCGGGGTCGCCCTCTTCCCCTGTCTGCTTCCCTACACCAATAATATGAGGATTCTTGCGAAAAATATCTATCAGTTCTTGGTGCCCTGGGGGTACGGGGTATTGGTCAAATAGGGGTTGACCTTTTTTTTGCATCTGGTACAGTTCGTGGTAGGAAGGGGCGGCGGGAAAATCTCGAAAAAAATCAACGCCTATCGCGCTAGGTTTTCCTTGATTAATTTTTTCTAAAAGCGAAGCGAGTTGACGGTCTGAAAGACGGGTACTTTCTAACCTTTTGATATCTTCTTCAGAAAACCCGACGATTAAAATTTGATCTTCAGAAGGCTCAGACGGTTTTAATTGAAAAAAAACATCCCATAGCAACCATTCCGAATATTGTAATCCTCCTAATAATCGCCACAACCCAACTATTAAAGATGAGCCAAGGATAATCCCCGCTTTTAAGGCAATTTTTTGACGGTTTTGGCTAAATGAAAATGGCATAAAAAGATTTATAGTTTTAATAGTTTTGAGAAATTTGGTCTAAAAAAGTTAAAAATTCTCCCCTCACCAGCAAACTGTTGATAATTGTTGCGGCTTCAGGATCTCCTTGACAAAGTAATCCGGCTGTCACTTGATAATGAATTCCTTCTTGTATCGGTTGCTCAAGACGAATTAAAATAGTCTTCTGAGCCGGCGAAATAGGCATAGATTTTTTAAAAATTAATGCCCCTTGGGGGTCGGTAATGACAATCAAAAAAGTTTCTTCTTTATTACTTTTGATTGAGTATAGTAAAGTCGGATTGGCTAACCCAGTTTTTTGCCAAATTAAATTCTCCTCAATATCGGCTCCAACCACCGATAAAACGCCTGATGGCTCTGAACAACCCCTTGTTCCTGTTGAAGTTGTGTTTACAGGTTTGCTTTTAGGGGGCTTATATTTAGCTAAACTTACACCATGATTAACTAAAAAAATGAAGTTAAGAACTATTGCGAGAATTAACAACCTCTTCCTTCTCATGCCAAGAGTCAGAAAAATTCTAAAATTTGTAATTATAGTGATTATATCGGTAGTGGTGATTACTGTTTCTCCTTTTTTAGATAGGTCTGTTATCTCAGCACCTCCCACAAATGTTGAGTCGAAATGTGGTGAATTTCAAGAAAGTTGTCATCTACTTTTAGAGAGAATTCAACAATGGATAGAACAAGGAAATTTAACAGCCGCTCGCGCAAGGTTAACGGAGATTGAGCCTTTTCTGCCTGTGGAATTTAAGGCAGTGGCTCAGGCGATCTCAGCAAATATCGCCTTGCGAAGTGGTCACTATCAACAAGCAATCAGTCTATTATCGCCGCTAACTCAACTCAACAATTTTACCGGCAATAATCGAGCGGCTTTGTTATACAATTTGGCTCAAGCTTATTTAGAAAAAGCTTATGTTTATCAGCAGCAGGGGCAAACAACTAATTCCTTTCAAAATAAGAATTTAAATAATGAGATTACTTCAAATCGTCTTGAAGCGGTTAGACTACTACGGGAAATTATGTCGAGTGCTTCCTTAAAAAGTGCGATGGCTATTAAAGCCGCCCTCGTTTTAGGAGAGTTAGGAGAAGCCATTGACATTCAATCTTTATATGCAGCAATTGGAGAATATCCTGAAGGATTAGAGAAAATAGAATTTTTGCTGAAAGGAGCCAAGTTAAAAGGGGTCGATTCTCGTTCACTCTATCTTGAAGCCATCGAGATTGCTCAAAAAAGCAAGCAGCCTCTAGGAAAATCCTGGGCTTGGGGCTATTGGGGAGAATATTTACTAGAACACAAAGATTACAGAGGAGCTATAAAAGCAAGTATCGAAGCGCAGTTACCAATAGGGGAAAATCCCGATTGGCATTTAAGGGGGCGTTGGCTTTCTTTGGCGGCAAAAGCGTTTGAGGAACTTGGGGATAAAAATAACGCTTTAAAAGTTTATGAGGAAGCCTTTTTCTCGATAAAGCAATTGCGGAAAGACTTAGCCGGAGCGCCAATTAGTCCTGAATTAATTGATCTTATTCAAGGCATATTACGTAATTATTTAGAACTACTATTAGAAGACCCATTAGCTAGTCAAGCCCAGTTAAAAAAAGCCACAGAAATCCTAAATTTAACCGCTTTAACCGAGGTTGAGCGATATTTTAGAAGTGTATGTAACGTAGCACCTGAAGCCCAAGCGGCTCAAAATAAATTAACCTCAAGAGAAGCACTTATTTACACCGCTATTCTCAATAACCAGGTGTCTATTATCCTTGAATTACCGGATCAAACATACCATTTAACTTCGCACCCGATTCAAAAGGAAGAATTGAATAAGTTAATTATTACTTGGCGTAAACAATTAGCTGATCGATTCGGTGATGATCTGCCCAATACAAAAAACAACGGAAATATTTTATTTAACTTAATTGTCGCCGATCTTCTGCCTATTTTAAAAGCCAAACAGATAGAACATTTGATTTTTATTAATGATGGGCTTTTGCGAAATGTGTCTATGGCGGCTTTATTTGATGGGAACAAATATTTAATTGAAGGTTTTCAGATTTCTTATTCATCAGGATTAAAAAGTTTTAAGAGTCATCAAATTGATTTTCCGTCTTCTTTGATGATTGTCAATGCTGAAGCAGATTTAAGAGGAGTCGAAGCGGAAACGGAGCAAATTGCTACTGTTACTGAAGGACATAAGTTAACCGTCAATAGCCTGATAGATCTCAAAAATAATTTGCAAAAGAATTCTTATAATTTGTTACATTTGGCGACGGAAAGTCAATTTTCAGGGTTAATAGAAAATACTTCTATTAATATTGGGGAACAAACGATAGCCTGGACGGATTTTGAAAATTTCTTGCGCTCGCTTTCTAGCTCTCTTGATTATCTTACCCTTAGTTCCTGTGAAACAGCACAAGGGAATCAATATGCCGTACTGGGTTTAGCCGGCTTGGGATTGCGGACAGGAGTCTCTTCTGTTGTCGGCAGTTTATGGAAAATTCATGATGATGCTACAACAGATTTTATGAGCGATTTTTATTTTCTTTGGAAAACGACTAATAATATAGATCAAGCTTTACAGTTAGCTCAGATTCAAAGAATAAAAAGAAGTGATCAAATTAATCGTCCTGCCTATTGGTCAAGTTTTATTATATTACGATAATTTTTCGCTGCCCAAAAATGGCCTACTCAAATTTTAAAGGGGAATCTTCGGGTTGTTCTTAAATTAGTTTAAAAAAAAATAGATTAAAGCACTCCTTTTTATAGATTTGGGAGTGCTTTAATAATTAGACGAGTTTGATTTTCTTCTTGAGCTATCTTTAATTCTGAGCCGGTAAAGTAGGCATCTTTCCGTTATTTTGTATGACTTTATTAGCCATAGCCCATATCGTTTTTACTTTACGGATTCGCCAATATTCTACAACCTCATTAACTTTAGCTTGGGGGAGGCGGCGAGTAAGTATTTCATAACAATAACTGGCGTGTCGGGTTTCATCTTTAGCAATGCTTAAAATCCCCTGTTTAATTTTACGTAGTACGGGATCATCATCGGGTAATATTTTTGCCATACGTGCATAATCTTTACCTGAATCTGATTCTAAAATATATGTACTACCGGCGTAAGTAATCCAATTAATTTTATGTGGAGAAAGTTCTTCTCGGCTATATCCTTCAAAATAAGTATTGAATGAAGAACTAGAGCTATTTTTTTTCTGAGGCGGTAAGTTATCAAAATTAATAGGTTCGCTGCCACATTGTTTGAGAGCATGAGCAAAAATTCGACTGTGTTTGAGTTCATCGGCTGCATGACGAGCTAATTGGTCACTCAACCATTGATCGTTTTCTTGTATGGCACGTTCTTTGAGAGCTTCTAAAAAAGGAACAGAAGTGTACTCGGAGATATAAAATCGCATCAAAAGATCACAACGAGTTCGAGAATCTCGTAAATTCCGAGAGAGAATATAAGCGGTTGCTCCAGAGCCTAAAATATGTAAAATCTTGGTAAATAAATCCATTGTGCTACTATTAGATAACAGTGGAAAAATTCTATAGTAACATTAGTAGAATTTAGTGAAATCTAACTTAAAGCTTAAATTTCTCAAAATAAGTGGCTTAATTGCTTGCTTTGTTCATCCTTCTTCAATTCAAGCTCAAATTATCCCCGATCAATCTTTGCCTAATAATTCTCATACGACAATAAATAACAATATTATTGAAATTACTGGAGGAACACGAGCCGGGACTAATTTATTTCACAGTTTTCAAGAGTTTAGCCTGCAAACCGGTAACACGGCTTACTTTAATAATGCGTTGACTATTCAAAATATTTTTAGTCGAGTAACGGGTGGCAACGTTTCTTACATCAACGGTTTACTACAAACGAATGGAACGGCTAACTTGTTTTTTCTTAATCCTAATGGCATCATCTTTGGACCTAATGCCGCTTTAAATATTGGAGGTTCTTTTTTGGCAACTACCGCAAGTAGTATTTATTTTGCAGATGGATTAAAATTTAGTTCGACTCCTTCTAAAAATCCTCTTTTGACGGTCAATATTCCCATTGGACTTGAATTTAACAACTCTGCCCCCATTCAAATCAATAGTCAAGGACATAATTTAATCGTCAGTTCATTTCCCGTCTCTAAATTTCCCACTGAGGGATTGCAAGTTAATAGTGGAAAAACTTTGGCAATTCTGGGGGGCGATATTTCTTTAAATGGAGGAATTTTATCAACGGCTAATGGACGAGTTGAATTAGGAGCAATACGCTCAGGAAAAGTTAATATAAATTTTTCCGATGCGGGATTACTTTTTACTTATAATCCTACCGATATTTTTGGGGATATCGATTTATTGAATAAATCTTTAATCCTTTCTTATGGAACTTTCCCGAATTTTATTCAATTGCAAGGAAGAAATGTAAGGGTTAAAGATGACTCTTTAATCTTTATTCAAAATCAAAGTTCATCTTTCAGTGGAATAAAAATTTATGCCTCGGAATCAGTAACCGTTCAGGGAAGAGGATTGCCAAATAATCCTCTACGAAGTCGTATCTATACTGAAATGATAGGCTTTGGTCAAGGGGCGAATATCGAAATAATAACGCCAAAATTTACCGTATCGGATAATGCCGCCGTATCAACAACGACCTTTTCTAGAGGAAAAGGAGGAGATATAGATCTACAATCAGGGCAAGTATTTATAACGGGAGGTTCCGCATTAGCAGCCGGTGCATTTTCATCGGGAAATGGAGGAAAAATAACGATACAAGCCGGTGATCTAATTGAAGTTTCGGGGTTTGCTGAAGGAACAGTCCCTACAACACTATTTTCTGATTCGACCAATTTTCCTAGCACGATTAATACATTTTCTGTGAATACCGGAAAAGCGGGTAATATTGATATTATTAGTTCTTCCATAAATCTAACTGATGGAGGCGGAGTAGCTACCAATAGTTTTTTCTCAACAGGGCCAAGTGGCAATATTAATATTAATAGTCATACTATTAAATTAAGCGGAACTACGCCTCAAGGACTACAGAGTCTTATTGGTACTACGACTTTGGGAGATGCGGACGCAGGAAATATAAATCTTAATACAGTCAATTTAAGTGTACTTGAAGGGGGAACTATTACTTCTTCGACGTTGGCTAGGGGGAATGCAGGAACAATTATGATTAATTCCTCTCAATCTGTGACCGTAAAAGGGAGCCAATTAAATGTTAGTAGTACAATTAATTCATCAGCTTTAGTTCCCTCTTTAAGATTGCAGGATTTACTGAGATTAAAACCTACTACCATCGGCGAATCGGGTAATATCATAATTAACACAAAAGAGTTAATTCTTTCAAATCAGGGGAATATTGCTGTTGACAATCAAGTTCAAGGAAGCGGTGGTTCAATTCAAATTAATGCGGCTAGACTTGATTTAGAGCAAAAGGGTTTGATTACGGCAACGACGAGATCCAACTCAGGAGGTAATATAAATATTACTTCCCAAGATTTAAGATTATCTAACAGTCAAATTTCTACTTCAGCCAGTAGTACCGGCAACGGGGGTAATATCAACATCAATACAAATTTTTTAACTCTGACGAATAATAGTCAAATTAACGCCAATGCTTTTGAAGGAGCGGGTGGCAATATCAAAGTTAATACATTGGGGCTTTTTACGTCATTTGGTAGTGATATTACAGCTAGTTCACAACTGGGGATCAATGGAACAGTTACTATCAACTCAAATTTATACGAACTCAACTCAACCGATGTGAAATTTCCTTCCTTTATTAGTTTTGAGAATGTGGCAGCCGTAAGTTGTTTAAACAATTCACGAACCTACTCATTTTCAACGCCTGGAAGGGGAGGAACTCGCCCAACTCCCGATACTCGGACGCAGCACTATCAAATCGAAGATTTGATCCCGATGGGGCAAGCAGTGGGATTAGTGCGGCAACCGGATGGGCGGCTTAAATTAGTAGGTTGTCATTAAAACCTAAACTGTCCCTGAAGCGAAAAACTGCCTGCTTGTTTTTGGAGGCTATCCCCTGGAATATTTTGGGTATTAACCAAGGGAATAGCATAATTAACTTGCAAATTGAGAGAATTGCCCATATTTAAACGCAAACCTAAACCTGTACTCACTAAAGTTTGGGGATTGAGCGAACTATCCCTTGTATTCGTCACCGTCCCCAAGTCGACAAAGGGAAAAAGCTGCAAGGATAAAGATTCTTTTTCAATTAAAGTAAACCTTAATTCACCATTAAAAGCAAAACAACTATCCCCTGTACGCCCATTAGTTGTATATCCCCGAACGATATTGCCAAAAATAAAAATGTTACCGTTACGGCCTCCGATTGTACATTCTTCAGAAGGCGGTAGAGTAGAGGGGGAAAGTTGAAGTGCCACACGAGTATAAAACTGCTTATTGTCATCTATCTTTTTTAAAAATTGAACTTGCCCCTGCCAACTAAAGAAAAAAGGATCGATTTCTAAATTAGAGTCTCCAAAGGTAAACTGAGATAAGCCTAAAAATAGTGAATCAGCCGAGCGTTTGATATAGGTTTGGTTTAATCTAAATGCGGTTAATTTTACGTTAGAAAAAAGCTCATCATTCAAAACATAACTTTGATTTTCCCGTCGATCTATTCGTATTCCTAGTTCAAAGGTTTCGCTAGGAGTAAAAATAACCGGTTGAGTGAAGCCGACAGAGGCAGTAAAAGCTTCACTTTTAATATCTAAAACCTCAAATAGTCCGTGTACAATTTCAGCATCAGTCTGTTGGTAGGCTAAATCAATTCTTCCATTTTTGCCGTTAACTGGCAAAGTATAGGCAGTTAACAAGCGATCTAGTCCTTCAGTAATTTTATACTCAAATCGAAAATTATCTCCTTGTCCTAAAAGACTCTGATTTTCTAGAAAAAACCTGACTCCCGTATCCCCAACAGTAAAATTTTCATCATTATTTATTTCCGCTCCGAGTGACCACTTGGGGGCTTCTACTACTTTAATTGTCAGCAAGCTTTCTGGGGGTAAATTATTAGGAGAATTTGGGCTTGAAGGAATTTCCGTTAAATTAGCTTCAAGATTAGTAAATAAAGGATCTTGTCTCAGTAAAGTTAATCCTTGTTCAATTTTTCTAAGCTCCATCGGTGTATCTAAAAATCGTGCTAATCGTGAGCGAATATATTGGGGATTAAGTGATTGATAACCGGTGATTTCCAATTTGACGCTTCCTTCTCTGGCTTCAAAAGTTACAACTCCATCATTAATATATTGTTCAGCCGGTAATACAACGATTGAATTGACATACCCTTTTTGAATATATAAATTAGTTAAGGCACTCTGGATTTTTACTAAATCAAAAAAGGTAACTGATTGGCTAATATAAGGCTTGGTAACTTGCTCAACTTCAGAAGGAGTAAGCACTGTGGAATTTAATAGTTGTACTTTTTTCAAAATGAAGGATTCAACTAATTCATTTGAAGAAGAAGAAAAATCGGGGGCATTTTGAGCTAATACTGTTTCAGAATGTGTAGCAATTGATGAAAGGCTTAACAAATGAATTAACAGGCTCCAAAGAACTACCTGTAATTTTTCTCTTAAAGAGTTGTTAATCATTATTGATAAACTAAACTAATAAATGTTTTCTGGCTAAGTAATGGGAAAACAAGAAGCTCTTGACTTTTCCAACGCTGACTATTTAACCCACACAAATTGGGCGTTAAATGCCTTATTGTATTTCTGAGGAGATTCTTTCGACTATGAAAGAAACTAATAAGCATTCAGCGAAAATAGTCTTCACTATTGTAAACGATATTAGTCACTTTAAAATATTGGTAACTTGGGAAAAAATGCCGCTATATATTTTGAAAAATTATCTCCCCGTCAAAACACTCCCTTGGGGGTACGACAGCATACTATTAAGCATTAGAAGAGGTTCGTTTCCCTTAAGGAACAGGCGAAGTCTATGATGTAATGGTTCAGTTTAATAAGAATCGAGCTACTATTTTTTTTGACAACGGTGGGCAGACAACCATTAAGCTCAGACAACAGTTCATCACTGACTTGAGTAATATTGAAGGGGAAAGGAGAGTCGGACCAATCAGGGTTAATAACTCTGTAAGTCTAGGGTTAGAAAATATTCGACATTTCCTGGTACGTCAGCCTCCCTAGGGTTAAACGAGCTTTGGAGGATTAACATCAATCTTCAAAATTTAAGTCAATATTAACTAGAATAAGGGAAGTTTTTAAACTTCTCTTAACAACCCTTTTTTAAGATTAAACTCGTGATATTTTAGGGAAGAGCCAAGTTATTAAAAATTTTGGGACAATTTACATGAGATACACGAGAAAAATGCTACATTTACTGTGCATTGTAATTTTTATCGTCCTCTACTCACTCGCGCAATTCGCTCTCGCCCCGGCGGTGCTAGCTCAGGTAAAAGATTTTAATCAATTAAGCGTCGCCACCTTTAACGTGGAAAACCTCGATCCCCAAAAAGAAGCTCTGGCTAAGGTCAAAGATAAAGACCCCGATAACGTCGACGATGATGTGGCAAAGGGAAAATTCTCCGCCCTAGCCAAAGAGATCGTTAACGATCTTCAAGCCCCCGACATCATCGCTTTACAGGAAATACAGGATAATGACGGAGCCGAGCTAAGTTCGGTAGTCGATGCCTCCGTAACCGCTAATACTTTAATCGACGCGATCAAATCGGCAGGAGGGCCGAGTTACTTGTATCGAGATATTCCTCCTGAAAAAGATCAAGAGGGAGGTCAGCCGGGAGGCAATATCCGAGTGGCTTTTTTATTCAATCCCGCTCGAGTCAAGCTACAGAAACTAGAGCGTTTCTCAAGTAATGTGGCGTTCTCCGACAGCCGCCGACCGCTCGTCGGAGAATTCACCTTCAACAACAACGCCATAACCATTATCAATAATCATTTAAAGTCAAAAAGTGGTGGCGCGGTAGCTTCTCTTGGGCAACGGGTAGAACAAGCTAAACTCGTCAATCAATTCGTGAGCGATCTCCTCGAAACCAATCCGACAGCGAGTATTATCGTTCTCGGCGATTTCAACGATACACCGGACTCCCCGGCCGTACAAACGCTTTTAGGTACTGTCCTGGAGAATTTAACCGAGAAAATTCCGTTGGCCGAGCGTTACTCTTTTATTTTTAAAGGGAATCGCGAATTAATCGATCAGATTCTCGTTAGCGAAAACCTTGCTAGTGGGGGGCAGCCGGAAATAAAAGCCGTTCACGTTAACGCGGGAAAACCTGGGCGAGCTAGCGATCACGACCCGGTGATAGCCAGCTTTACTATATTTCCTTCTTCTAAAGTAGTGATCCCGCCGGTTTCGGCAAACGATGCACCGAAAGCTTTCATATTTCCTGCTCTCGCGGGGAACGAGTTATTAGAACAGCTTGATCGCCAATACTCGCCCCTGTCTACTCTCGGATACGGGGAAGCGCGAGATCTCCTGTACACCGAAATCGATAACTCTGACGGCATCGTTACGGATATCTATGCCGGATACGCTGTAGAGATCGATCAAAACTCGTCGAGACCTCGACAGGAAGCTACGCGACAGGGTATTAATGCCGAACACGTCTGGCCTCAAAGTCTCGGAGCCTATGGCCCGGCCAAAAGCGATCTACATAACCTCTTCGCCGCCCGAGACGAGATCAACTCGGCCCGGCAGAATTTTCCCTTCGCCGATATTCCCGACAACGAAACCACCGCTTGGTATCTCGACGATGACGAATTGAAAGTCAAACCGAATTTGTCAAATATAGATCAATACAGCGAGTACAAACGAGCGACCTCTTTCGAGCCGAGGGAAAGTAAAAAAGGCGACATCGCCCGAGCCATGTTCTACTTCCGTACCGTCTACCCCGACTCGGCCGATCAGAATTTTTTCGAAAAACAGAAACAGACGCTCTGTAAATGGCAGGCGACAGATCCGGTCGATGAACCCGAAAAATTACGTTCGCGTAAAATCGCGGGAACCCCGCAGGGAAATGAAAATCCTTTCATTCTAGATTCCACACTGGCTGAGCGGGCTTTCTGTGAATAATCAGTACATTCGTTGAGCCAGTCAGAACTACGGAATCAGCGCGGTTTCAGGCTAGAAGTCAGTTGTCCATGTCAACAGCCACTGGGAAAAGCCACGCTGATCCCTTCTTAAAGTCGAATTCAACAATGCCTCTATCAGGAGTTGTTGATTGTAGTCGCATCTTCTGACGGTAGATAAAATTGTATGCTACTCCCCGAGCGGGCCAAATTAAAAGTTTCCCGCCCTAGCGGCACAAAAGCACTCACTTGAAGCGATAGGAAGCTTTTAAAAAAACTTGCCGCCGATAATTCAAATATTAAATATTACTTCGTTATTTAGATACAGGGCAGCCAGTAAAGTATTGGTGTGAGGATGAAAGTAGTAAAGGGTTTAAAAACAATGACTTGTTGTATTATCCTTCTTAAAGTAGTTAAACTCCCAAGTTTTGTTAGAGAAGTGCAAAAAAGTTTTTATTGAGATTATTTAAAAATTTTACTTGAATAAACTTAAGCAAGTCATCTTGAAAAAAAATCCGAAAATATAGATCAAGGAAGATAAAAGTTTTCGCCCAAAGGTTGATGATTAAATAATCACACAAACGGGTCAATTAAAAATTATGAAAAACCTCTTAGAGGGTGTTTATAAAGTAAATCTAAAGACAAGAAAAAAATAGGCCAAAAACGATTAATCTAATCTGGGTAATTGTTCGCAATCAAAAGTGAGGAGCGATCTGCTTGTATCCAAGTGATTTATCTGATGCCGAATGGGAATTGCTTGCCCCACTTATTCCAGCCGCTAAATCCGGGGGACATCCGCGTACTACAGATATTAGACAAGTCTGTAATGCGATATATTATCATTTGAAGACCGGATGCCAATGGAGATATTTACCCAAAAATTTTCCTCCTCCCTCCACAGTCTATAGTTATTATCGCAAATGGGTCAAAAAGGGGGTTTGGGAAAAAATCAATCACACCCTCCGGCAGATGGTTCGTCAACAGGTAGGGAAATCTCCGCAAAGTAGTGTAATCATAGCAGACAGCCAATCGGTGGAAACAACCGAAAAAAGGGGGATGTGTATGGCTTTGACGGTGGAAAAAAAGTCAAAGGCCGAAAAAGGCAATTATTAGTTGATAGTTTAGGATTAATCTTGAAAGTAATTGTAGCTGAAGCTCATGGTCAAGAAAGAGTCTTAGCGGCGACGGCGGTAATGGAACTATTAGAAGAAAATCCCAAACTGCTTGAAAAAGTGGCTTTAATGTGGGTAGATGCTGGTTATAGTGGTGATAAATTTGCTCTGGCTATTTGGTTGATGATTCAAGCAAGAGTAGAAGTAATAAAGCGTTCAGACAAAAAATTTAAAGTTTTACCGAAAAGATGGATTGTGGAACGAACGTTCGGCTGGTTTAACTGGTATCGTCGTTTGAGTAAAGATTATGAAAAATTATCAGAAATGAGTGAAGCCGCTATTTATGCAGTTATGACAAGGATAATGTTGCGTCGCCTCGTTTCTTAAGATTGACTTTATAAATAGCCTCTGAAGCTTCAGCTTTAAAAGTTGTGCTTATTCCTGAATTGATAATCTTATTAGTAATAATTTCTTTGATATTAGGAGATAAATTTTCAACGGTAACAGTGACTGTTGCTTCATTAGAAATAAGCCCATTTTCATCAGTCAGGAAATAACTAAACATATCAGTCCCAGAGAACTTGCCAACAGGAGTATAACTAATTGTCCCGTCAGAATTAACAACTATTTTTCCGTGAGATGAATCCGTTTTAATTTGAGGATTAAACGTTCCTATACTGTCATTGGCAAGAACGTCAATAACGATGAACTGATTCTGTTTAGTTGTAGCAGAATCATTAACAGCAATGGGAGGGTTTTGCTCGTCAGTTAGAATGAGGACATCATCGATCGTCACAGAACTATCCTTAGCGCCAAATCCCAGTAAATCAAACGAGAGGGTAGCGCTTGTTCCTGCTGCTATTCCACTAAGATCTACTTTAACGATACGCGAAGTATTGGAAGCCCCGCTTAAAGTAACTTTGGGATTGTAATAAGTTGTCCCGTTGGATTGTAAGTTCAGCAAGGAGTCAGTTTGAGTTAACCCGTTTAAACTGATTAAGGGGGTGAGGGTAGTAGCATCAAGTAGTGCGACTTCAAATGCGTCAGGTGGTACAAGGTTACTGTGTCCTAATTGGGTGTCAGTCAGAGTAAATTGAAGGGTTTTAGCTCTCGTTGGGATGACAAAGGTTTGAGTTAAATTAGATAGGAATGGGGAGTTTTCAGTTAATACGGCTTTTTGATTGAGAATATTAACTGCACCCCGTCCCTTCCAACCGAAATTAGGATTATCTGGCTTAGAAATAGAGAAATCGCCGTTGAGGATAGCAAGGAGGGGTAAGGATGTAAGCGGCGCTGTTAGGGTATTGTTGGTAGTTCCTCCTGTTGTAGAACGGATAGCGTTTAAGATTTGAAGGTTTAGTTGTGAAGGCAGTTTGCGAACACCGGGCGCTAGGGAGGTGTTCATTAAGTCGTAGGGATAGAGATTAGAATCTAGGTGGGAGCGATCGCTTGTTAGTTTAGCTGTAAAGTTATCACCAACGAAGACGGGAAAACCGTTAACGGATTGAACGTGACTGTCAAAACTGTCGTGACCATTGATGAAGCCGGCAATGTGCCCCATTTCGTGGAGTATGGTGGTGAGGAGATCATATTTGCCAAATGCTTCTGAGTTAGAGGAAGCTTTGAAAGCTGTTTCGTTGAAAGATTGACTAAATTCGCTATTTTCCCAAGGGGTAGAATCGATAAACCAGCCTAGTCCGTTAGCATCATCATCAATAATGATTGTACCGCCAGTAGGACGACCTTGAACATCAAAGTTTGTCACATAAGATTCTCCGAGTTGTCCATCAGGAAGATTTTTAACAATTAAATCAATGTCAAAAGCGGTTTTGAGAGAAAGAATAATACTCCACAAAGAAAGTGCGCTATGGTTGATTTGATCGATATTATTTACCGCATCAGTATGACTAGAAGGAAAGTTGAACGAAGGAATGTTGAACCTCAAGAGTTGTTGCGCCGATACGCTCTCGGAGAGAAAGACTTTAGCCGAAGTTACCTCAATGATGGAGGAACTATAGAGATGAGGGGAGCTAACTTGAGGGGAATTAACTTGAGTTACTCGAAAATCGCTGCTGATTTGAGGGGTGCCAATCTGAGTGGGGCTGACTTGAGAGGTGTTCATATGCCCGAAACCGACTTTGAGGGAACTGACTTCAGTCACGCCAATTTGAGTGGGGCTATTCTCTGGCAATCGGGTTTTTACAAGGCTAATTTGAGTTTTGCCGATTTGAGTGGCGCGGATCTCGGATGGTGCAATTTGCAAGGTGCTAACCTCAGAGGAGCCAATTTGAGTCAAGTTCGGATGGATCGTACTGTTTTTAGTGATGCTGACTTGACCGAAGCAGACTTCAGCAATACCGTGATTCATGCTATTTTCACAAGGGCTAATCTCACTCTTGCCAATTTGAACGGAGTGATATTCGAGAGAGCTTGGTTCGTTGAAACGATTATGCCCGACGGAAGTATCCGCACTGAAGGTGACTGATGTAGCGATGTCTTCAGACGCAAGAGAATTGCTAGCCAGTAAGGAAGCACGGGGAGGCAACTTTTGTTCAGTTTTGAGTTTCTTTCTTAGGGTTTCATCTTGAATTCCAGATAAGAAATTATATTGAGGAAAAGTTGGGTTTTTATTCAGTTCATTTTCAACGAATGCGATTGATTTTATATGATCAGTCCAAGGTTTGCCTGCAATATCATCATTGGACATATAGACTGCAAAAGCTCCCTCAGCCTTCTCAATGGGTTCTCCAAATTGGCGCCAAACAACAACTTTCCACACATAAGAAGGAACATTGATGCTTTGGGGCTTACCTTGGTCATCAATAACATCTATAGAGCCTTTATCTTTTTTAGTGTCATGGCCGCCCGCAAAAATCGTAAAATCTAGATTCGCATTATTAGCCTGTGTTTGAAGATATTTTTCTAGTCCTTTCCAAGGCCCGTTATTATTTTGTTCATGCTGTGGCAGCAAATTTGTTGTTAAGAAGGTTGCAATATAATCTTTCTGTGTTCTAGTTCGGTCCTCTGCGGCAGTCATGTGACCACCTTGGAGATAAAGTTTTCTTTGTCCTGGATCTGGAAGCAAAGTCGGTGTGCTTTCTCTATAATCTTCATCTCTAACTCGATACCAATTCGTGTTCGGCAAATCAGGATCAGGACCAAATTTAGGGCGGTCAAAATCATCATCACTCAACCAAGATTTATTCACCTCCCAACTAACCCAATTGGCAGTATTTTTCTCGCTATTGTAAGACAAACTGTATTGAGATTTTTCGATCAAATAGTTGGTTTTATAATAGGCCGTATCAGTTCTGGCTTCTGTTGGGTTTCCCAAATGGAACAAATCGCTTTTGAAAAAGATATTATCGAGAAACACCGTCGGCTTAAAGCCAGAGGAATCTTCAAGCTTAAAAGTAAGAGTTACTGGTTTACCTCGAAGCTCGGACGAAACATTAATGTTAAAGGTTTCAAAACGTCCTAAACCAATACCATATCCTATTTTCCATTGATCTGTTTCGTATGCTCCCATAGTTTCTTCAGCTTTTTGTAGAAGGATGGTTTTTGTGATTTCCGATCCATCAGTTGAATTTACTGGCTTTAAAGAGACAGTTAATCTTCCGCTTCGATCAATTGAATCTGGTAGTACACTAAGATCAAATCGTAAATCACCCCAATCGGGCACAACAAAAGGATTATGTGTAATAGTGGTTTGGGAAGTATCTCCACCTAATTTTAAACGCCAATTATCAGGAGAAGTTGAAAACTGAACTAAGTTCTTTTGAAGAACATTATTTTGGAAAGACCACCCCGGTATAGTTTGTTGAGAAGGAAAGTAAGCAGTAATTGCCTCAAAATTTCCATTAAATAAGGTAGGAATTGTATAATCACCTTTGACTTTCTCGCCTTGTTGGCTATTAACATTTGTGTTATCGTAGCTAACTGGTGTACGTTCAACAGTTGATTGAGGGCGTTTGTCTTTACCACCGCCGAGAATTGAATAAAACCAACCTGTTCCTATACCTTCCCAAGGAGCTTGGGGGTCTCCATGCTTAAAAGGTGTATTTAGATAGTCAGGAGCGTACCAAGTTGGTGCTGTGGGTTGACCGAAAGCATTTAAAGACAAATCTCCCAATCTACGATAGATTAACTCGCTGTTTGATGCAAAAGTAGTTTGACTAAGATTAGACGTGCCAGAATACCATCCTAGTGATCGTTGGTGAGATTTAGTAGTCCGATCCTCGTCGGTAAACCCAATACGGCTTTCAGACTTGTTGACCTCTCCTAAAAGAATGTTCATGTCTGCACCTTTAAGTTCTAGACCTGAAAAATCAAGTTTTTGACGAGATGCTTGATCTTTTAATTTTTCAGGTATAGAAGTTACCTTCTGATAATAGTTGTCTGCAAAAGTTACATTTTCCCAAATTTTAACATCTGGATCGAATAAATTTCGTTTTTGAATAATAGTTTGTGTGGGATCGAAAGCATCTATTGTGGTCATCTGAAGATCGAGTTTTCCAATTTCTTTACCATAAACATTAGGGTAAAAAGTTCCAATACGCTGGATGATTTCGCTGTTAATTGTTGCACCTTGACCAACACCAACAAAATGTAATGGAGATTTAAAAATAGCTCCCTCAGTTCGAATAAGTTTTCCTTCTGAATTGTAGGGTTGGTTGCTATTGCCTATACGACCACCAAAAGATAGATCCAATTGAACTAGGGAGGCAAAGAGAGTATCAGCTTTAGCTTCAGCAAAACCACTATTCCAATCTGTTCCTGTTTGATAATCCCAACCAGCAATTAATATTAAAGGTTTACCCTTTATGTCTTCATTTTTAGGAAGAGTGTAATCTTTTTGAAACCCATTTTTGCGATACCATTTCCCCTCTTTTTCGTCGTAGTACATCACAAATCCTTGACCGACTTGAGCTAAATATTCAGCCGTAGATTCAAATTGACTATCAATTTTATCGCCATCTGTAATCTCTAGTCCGCGAGTCAACATAGTGATACTACTGAAAGGGGTAGAAGTTGAAGCAAACGGAGTTTCAAATTTAGCCGCTTTCTGAGGAGTTATCTGTTGTCCATCACCAGTAGTTAAGCGAACAGTCCAATAATAAGTTTGACCCGCCGTCAAAATACGGTCACTAGGCAATTGAAACTGAGTATTTGAACCCGGTTGACTTCCACCCGCCCAAGTCCAAACTCCATTGCTCCACGTAGCTGTTAAAATTCGATTGGGGTTAGCATCTCCATTAGAAGATATTGCTTTTACTCCCTCCCATCGCTCTTCTGGCAGTAAACCATAACCTTTATCAAATACACTGACAAAAAGCTCAACTTTACCAATTTGTAAATCTTCTGGGGCACAATTTGGCCGCCCCTTAAAATCCCAGATAAAAGTGGGACGCAGTAACTTATCTTTTTCCGACTCTGAAACAACCCCATCGGGAACAGGAGCAAGTAGATTAATGACAGAAGTGGAAAAAGTCGTTGCTAACCCCTGATTATTGAAAAAACCGCCTAAAGGAGCCGTTTTAGACCCTTCGGGAACTCCAAAGTTCGAGGTATTAGAAATCAAAGATTCTTGGACAAGCTGATAATCTGAAGCCACACTAATTGAAGGATTAATATTATCAATCGGAACATATTTCAGATCTTCAAAAGTAACTTCTCGTTTTGTCTCCTTCAAAAAGATAGGAGAACCCACACCTCTTTTTAAATGATCTATATAAAAAGTCTCTGTTCCATTTTCTAACCCTTCAATCGTCTCAATAATTTCAGAGACATTAAAAGCCAAGGTACTACCGATACCTGGATAAGTAGCATAAAGAAAATCATCACGATGGGCAAGCTCTAGCTCCATTGTGTATCCATTAGGAATAGGTCGAGTTGCCGCAACTAATCGCGGATTAGAACCCAAGGGATCTACAATAATGCCAATATTACTACCCGCTTTGGGATCATCAATACTAGGAATACCTTGCCCAAAATTACGGCTGTTACGAGCAGAAACAAAGGCGTATTTTCCATCACGGGTGATAGTGACATCAACCGCTTCATTAACATCAAAATAATCTAATTCTTGTCCCAAATTCAAGCTTACATATTTGGGAGAATCAACCGTAAAATTTGTTGGCTCATCATTAAGAATTGAAAGAATGCCAATGCCTTTATTATCGTTATCTCGATTGGTAAAAATCATTTTGTGGGGATCCGGAGTTGAAGCAATCCCATACACCCCTCGCTCAACACTAATCACATCAATAACGGAGTGCCACGTACCGGTAGATTTATATTGGTCTTCTAAGTCAATATTAACAACAATAATCTTCCCGCCATTTGATTGAGAATTACCAGAAACCGTGGCAAAAAGACGACGACCATCGCTGCTAATCGCTAACTTAGCAATTGGGCTAGTAATTTCATCAAGTTGAATCGTTTGAACGTGCTGATTATAAAACGGAGAATAAATATTTGTATCTATAACATAAATACTTGCCGTCCGGCGATCGCCAA
The DNA here is from genome assembly GCF_000147335.1 of Gloeothece verrucosa PCC 7822. NCBI lineage: Bacteria > Bacillati > Cyanobacteriota > Cyanophyceae > Chroococcales > Aphanothecaceae > Gloeothece > Gloeothece verrucosa. The sequence continues at coordinate 56,170 of NC_014534.1, read as the reverse complement.
TATAGGCATACTTATCCTGAAAACCTACCACAATTGAGGAAGGCATAGCACTAGAATTTTTAAGCTTAATCGGATTTATCCCAGCTAGATCAAAATCGGTATCCAACTGTCGCAATCCTTGTACGTCGACTACAGCGACTTGAGCAGATAGCTCTAAGGGGACATAGGCGCGAGCCCCATTTTTAGTAATAGCCAAATGTCTTGGACTATCTTGAATTCCTTCTGTTCCCACAGGTACACTAGCGATAACCAAATCTTGACTATTAGTATTCTCAATAACTTCTAAAGGATTGAGAGCATTCAAAAAAGTGACTTCATCACGACCGACTTGGGGGGTTAGAGCTAATCCTACTTTACAGGGGATAGGAATTACAACAGTTTTGCTTTCTCTTTCGGTTTCTGGTAAATTACTGGCACGATTTTTTACAGAAACTTCGGTTTGATCTCCTAAAGCCAGAACTGTAGAAGTTACAGCAATCTTTTCTAAAGTGCTGCGTTCTTTAATAATAGTGCCTTTGAAAATCTGATTACCGGCTTTGAAGTTGACTTCTAGGTCGTCAATAGTTGTGCCAAATCGACTTCCCTCTAAGTAGATAACTCGTCCATATTGAGAATCAGTTTCTAAGCTAACTTTTTCAATATTTTGTCTGAAGCTAGTCAATGTTGGGGTAGGTAATTCAACAGTTAAGGTGGGAACACCAGACGGATTGATTTGAATACCTGTTGTGGTACTAACTGGTAAACCGTATTTGGGTATTCCTATGATTTCTAATGATTGATTATGATAAAGTTTTAAACTTAAGTAGGCCATTAGTGGTAATAATAGTCCAAAACTGGTTAGTGAAGTAGCTACTAACCCAACAGAACCTACTCTCATGGCCATGGAAGTAAAAGATGTGGCGGCCGATTCGTTGATTACGGAAGTTTGAACCTGGGAAGCTAAAACTTGTGAATTTGAAAAAGCCAGTTTATCGGTTGTGGTAAAAACACCATAAAATCCACTGGTGGTTAGTCCTGCAAACGGTGGTGAAGTTGTGCGAATTTTGCCATCTGAACCTACTATTCCTGACTCTTCAATTAGCCAAGTTGGCGACGTTGATGTAGTTGTTGAGTTAGGCAATTCTCCTAATCTTACGAAAAGCACTTCTGTCCCTGGAGCGAGTTGAGAGAGAGCGGGAATGGCTACCTGTGCAGGAACATCTAAGCGTTCTTGTTCAAAATTAAGATGAAAAGCACCTGCAACAGAAAAGTAATCAGGAATAGGTAAACTGAAATCTTCAGGTTTTAAGGGCGTAATACTTACATTTTGCTCTTCATCTAAAGCACCTGGAGCAATCGTAATTATTGACCCATCTAAGCCTTGTACTACACCCCCATCGACTCCAACGGAGGCAGACCCTGTTCCTAAAGGTGCTTCTACCAATACGGGAATAACTTTTTCCGAGGCTCCATAGACAACGGTGACATTGGCCAAACCTTCTTCTTTAACGCTAATTAAACCATTAGAATTAACTTGCAAAACTGTTGGATTACTAACAAAATATCGAGTATTCGGTAAACCTGCCTGGACGTGATTTAATGTAGGATGCTCATTGATTCCTACTAATATTTGGCGTGTCATCCCTTTAGTAAGAGTTACGGCCTGTGGGTAAATTCCTAAACCATAATCTTCAGCTAAAGCAATATTAAACTCAGTATCATTACTCGGTGCAAGAATATTCCCCACCCTTGAAGCGGTTACCGCCTGTATCCCACCCCTAGACGCACTAAAAATAGTCGTCCCATCGGTTAACCCCTTAACCCATCCCGTCGAAGAAATAGACGCAACTGACGATGATTCCGACTTCCACGTTAAATAATCTCCCGACAAGATGACATCTTGCTGGTCGGCAAAATCCCCAACCGCCACCAACTGCATCCTTTCTCCGGTTTTCAAACGAGGATTTCGTTCAACAAAATCTAAATTAATCAACGGCGCATCACTCACCTTAACTGTAATCGTTGCCGGACTACTAGAACTAAACCCATCATCCGCTATTAACTCAAAAATAGCTGTTCCCGTATAACCTTTATTAGGTCTAAATAAAGCCGTTTTCCCCTCCGACGTTAAAATTACCGTTCCATTAACCGGATTAACAGCGCGATAAAAAATCTCATCTCCTTCCGCATCCGTCGCCAAACCTTTCAAGGAAATACTAACACTTAAATCTTCATGAGTGAGAACATTCGTTGACTTAACAACCGGTGCCTTATTCGCACTAAACCCATAATTACTCCCTAATATCTGCACATCAATCCCATTAATCAACCCATCTCGATTAAAATCAAATTTAGTCTCGTAAATTCCCTTTTTAATCGCCTCATTCAATAACTGACTATCAACCCCATTAACTTCCCCATCAGCATTTACATCCCCAGCAACCCTCAACCTCAACTGATAATTACCCTCTCCCGTAACCGACAGTAAATTCAACCCTTCATCGGAAAGAGAAAACAAACCAAACGTGCTATTACTTGTAGTTTTTGAAGCCACTAAAGTGCCTTTTTGTAGTACCGGTAAACCGTTAACTCCCTGTACCTCAACCCCTAATAAAACCCTTCCTGTCGCCGTAGAACGTAACTCGGACTCTCGTAAATTAAAATTATAATAATCCGTCTGACCTGAAGTTAAATTCTCACTAATATTAGAAGAGATAAATTTAACCGCGCCTCCCAAATCACCCGTAACCGAAGACACCACAGGCGTAGTTTGATAGGAAATAACCTTACCCTCTTCTCCAGCAATTAAAGTCAACCCATCTTTTGAATAACCCAAATTAGTTCTCTGACCCGTTGACAAATTTCGCACTCTCATCAACTGTCCTGACGAATTATAATCATAAACAAGCGTTGTCCCATCAGGAGCAGCAATTCGTGTCAATCGTCCTGCATCATCTTGAACAAAACTGACAAACTCCCCACTTGAACTCAAGATTCCGCTATCGCTGAAAAACAGACGAGTACCATTAACCGTAACTTGTTCAGTCACTCGCCCTCTTGCATCCATGCGATATACAGTTCCATCGGTGGCGGTTAACTTGTAGGCAGATGCTTGATAAGGTTGACCCGTATAAAGGTCATAAAAACTAGAGAGTGCTTTAGTTAATAATACCTTTTCCGACTCTATAGTCCAATTAACACCTGTATCCGCAACCCATGCGGGGGTGTAATAGGTTACTCCAGTAATCTCTTGTTTAATGGGTGCAAAAGTAAACCCGACTCTTTCCCCTGTGGGTAAGGTTAAATACAAGCGCGTTCCACTTTCAATCCCCGTTGTTACATTGCTACTGAGATCAAAATCTCGATTCGCCAATTGCCACCCCTGACCAAAACTTCCCTCCTCATCCAAGAACAAAGAATTATAACTCCGCACTAAATTGAGGGTTGTTCCTGCCAAAGAAACTGATAAATCTGTCACCCTATTACTGTAATTATTTTTGTGAGAACTATTGACTTCTAGGGCAACTTGTGTATCAGCCGTTCTCCCCTTAATATCCGTTGCACTCAACCGTAGATGATAAAACCCATTCGCCAACTGAGTCGGGTTAAGCTGAGTTAACATACCTCCTGTTATCGTTCCCTGTCCCTCGAAGAGAGTGCGGAAATCATTCTCCCCGAAATCGGATATTGACAGCACCCATTTGTCGAGGTTTGTATCCGCGACAGTCCCCACAATATCAGTGATAGAACTAATAATACTACTTCCTGTCCCTGGCGCAAAAGCCACTATCGGCGCATCGCTATCAGCTACATCTCGCACTTTCAACACGGTTGAGGTTTGACCGACTCGTCCGGCAGCATCCGTAGCTGTCGCCACAAGATTAAAACGTCCCGAAGTGGAGGGAGTAAAAGAGGCACGGTTGAAAGAATCCAAAACTAAAGCTTTTCCATCAACAGTTAACGTTAACCCCTTAATATCGGTAAAATTATCGGCAACAGCACTAATAATCACCTTCTGTCCTGGGATAACCGGAAAACCTGGGGTAACATCAAGGGTAACTGTCGGTAAAGTAGGGACGGTTTCCACTCGAATTAGTGCATTTTGAGTTGTCGTCGCCAACCCATCGGAGACTCCATAGATAATTAAATAATCTCCTACCTGTCCTGGCGTTGGGGTAAAACTAATGGTTCCGGTTTGTGAGTTAAGAGTAGCACCTTCTGGAAGATATTTAGCACTATAAATTAAATTATCCCCATCAGCATCTGTTGCAGCTATTTGATAGGTTAAAGTTTCTCCTAATGCTACAATTTGGGGAGAAACCGTTAAAACGGGATTACGATTGACATTTTTAATATTAATAATAACTGAACGAGTATCGGTTGCCCCTTTAGCATCCGTGGCGGTAAAGTTTAAAACGTAATTTCCCGCTTGCGAGTAATTCGGTTTCCAGCTAAATTTCCCTGTTAAAGCATCTAGTGAAGCACCCGTTGGTAGAGGAGACGTACTCGAATAAAAAATTGGGTCATTATCAATATCTCCGGCACTTAAAGAAAAAGAAATTTCAACATTTTCCCGTCCAGATTGAGGAGTAATGGGCGTTAAAATGGGAGCGCGATTGGTATTATTAACATTAATAGAAAAGGTTCGGGTCGCGCTCAAATTTCCATCGCTAACGGTCAGTTGAATATTATTATAAATTCCTGCCGAGAAATAATCGAGTTTCCAAGTTAACGTTCCCGTCGTGGGATTTAGAACCGCACCCGATGGTAAATTGGTGGCATTATAAATTAGAGTATCCCCATCAATATCTGTTCCAAGGGGCGTGAAGGTTAAAGTTTCTCCCTCAGCTACGGTTAAGTTATTAATGGGATTTAATATCGGTGCAGAATTGTTATTTCGGACTATTAAATTAAAGGTTTGTTCGGTGGATAAAATATTACTTAAATTTCCCGTTCCACTATCACTAACTTTAAGGGTAACGGAATGATTGCCAAGATTCGACGAAGTCGGAGTCCAGTTAAAAAGTGCTTGTCCGTAAATATTGGTAGGTGTTAAAGTCGCACCTGGAGGTAAATTAATCGAACTAAAACTGAGAGTTTCTTGATTGAAATCATCAGCCAAAACTGTAAATTCTAGAGGTGTTCCGACAACCGCTACCTTATCCCCAATAAATTTAATCTGTGGCGGTTCATTGGAAGAAACAACGGAAACAATAAAAGAATAATCATCTTCACTCTGATTATCACTCGCTTTTAAAGTAATCGTCGAATTGCCAACATCACCAATACCAGGAGTTAAAGTTAATTTACCCGTCCCATTCCCATTATCAATAAAACTTGCCCATGAAGGAAGGTCATAACCCGGTAATCCGGTGGCACTTAAAGTAATAGAATCTCCATCTAAATCGGTTGCAGCTATATTAAGGTTTAAAACTTGACCCCGTTGTACAGTTTGATTAGATACTTCAACAATTGTAGGAGTACGGTTAACATTACTCACAGTAATGGGAACAGTAATGCTACTGGTAATAGGAGTTAACCCATTTCCGTCATCAGTAGCACTAAAGGTAACATTATAAGTTCCTGCTGAAGTAAAAGAGGGTTTCCAACTAAAAATAGCTGTGTCAGCATCAAAAGTCGCCCTTTCAGGTAAATTAGAAACGGTATAAGTAACCGTCGGTTGACTGCCTTCAAGGGGGGTTAATTGTCCGTTTGATAAACGATTTGGTAGGATAAAACCTGGATTATCCGGGTCAAAAGCAAACGCTTGAAAACGTAAGGTTTGCCCTTCTGCAATCGTCCAATTATCTAACTTATCGAAAACGGGGGCAGCATTAACATTATTAACCGTAATTAAAGCGGTTTTAGTAGTAGTTAACTCCCCATCACTAACTGTAAAAGGAATGTTATAAACCCCTGCGGCAAAATAACTGGGTGTCCATTCAAATACTCCGGTTTTGGGGTCAAGATAACTTCCTGGAGGCAATAAATTACTAGAATAGGTCAGTTGAGTCCCTTCTGGGTCATTTGCTTGTAGTTGAAACCGAATTCTTTCTCCTTCTTGAATACTTTTGGGGGTAGGAGGCAATAAAGTGGGTGCAGTATTAGTGGGTGCAATAATAAAAGTGGTTGCTTTTTGAACTTGTTCGATTCCATCACTGACAATAAAGGTAACATCTTTATAAGTTCCTGCTGTTGTCGGTGTCCAGGTTAGAACTTGGGTAATGGGGTCAAAAATCGCCCCACCTGGAAGATTATTCGCCCAAACTTGCAACACATCCCCGTCTGTATCTGTGACATTAATGGGTAATTCGATTTTTTGTCCTTGTTTCCCTTTAATCTCACTCGCTAAAGAGTTAAAGACGGGTTGATGATTTCCTCCAGTAACATCAATGCTAAAGGTTTGGGTAGTCCTAGCACCACGACTATCATAAACTTGTAGAATAACGTCGGTTTTTATGGGGGTAGTGGCGGTTGGTGTCCAAGTCATTAATCCCTGTTGGTTAATACTCATTCCTTCTGGGGCAGAATAAAGTAGATAACCGATAACGCTTCCATCGGGGTCAGTTGCCGAAAGTTGATAACTCCAAGATTGACCGACGGTTGCTTTTCGATTGGGAGTAGAAGTGATGATGGGTGCAATGTTGTTATAACGTAAGGTATAGATTGCCGGTTCAAAGTCCAGTTTGAGAGAACTGGGATTATATACCGTAAGGGTGTAACCGGTAATCGATTGATTGGGATGTAAGCGCCCATCGGGAAGGGTATTACTTAAGTCAACCAAAAGGGCACTGTTATCATTATTATTGGTTGAAGAGGTTAACCCTTGTAGAAGTAAGGCTAGGGGTAATTGTAGGTCGTAATTGGTTTTATTGGTCAGGGAGACATCAAAAGAGATGGTTTTATTGCCTCGATGGGAACGGGTATTAGTAAACTGGAGGTCAACGAAGGGGGAGAAATCAGATATAGCGGTAAAGGCGACGGTGTAATCGTCTTTCATGGCCACTCCCGCCGCACTTTTGAGATTATTATCGACTTTTAGAGTGTATTGGTCAGGATTAAGGGCATTATAGGATAAAAATGCGGTGCGAGTCGCTGCGTCGTAACGGACAGAATGGGGATTAATCGAATGATTGGCATCATCGATAAGGGAAAAATTACTCCGATTAAGTACCGAGAACATTTCTGTCCCCTCTCCCACATACATATCAGAATCAAAAGTAACCGTTAACACCCCTTTCGGTAACGCCACCAAATCATTAGAGACAGGATTGGTAAAACTGATACGAGGTGATAAAAGTGGCGAAAATACATCAATTTGATTTGATTGACTGATTAAAAGGCGGCCATCTTTTGTCGTTTCAATATTATCTCCCCGACTACCCCCTTGGGCAACCTTAATCGACTGACGGGTAGCTAAATCGACCATCAATAACTCCCCACTGTTAGAAGAGACAAATAACAATCCCTCTAATGCTGTTCCTTTCTTTCCAAACGCTAACGAATCAACGGGAAGGTCGAACTTCAACATCAATTCGGGTTTACCATTGGCATCGAAGCGAACAATTTCCCCCCTATCCGGCCAACGCGCCGCCCACAAACTCCCATCGGGGGCAAAGGCTAAATTTCCCACCCGTAAATCACTCAAATGAGTGAAAGTTTCTTTAATCGGGTCAAATACTTCTATTCCCCTGCCCGAAGTTACATATATCAATCCCGTTGTTGAGTTAATCGCTAACGATTGAGTTAAACCATCTCCGTAGCTGCTAACAATCTTACCCGTAGTTGGATTTAATCGAAGTAATGCACCTCCCCCCGTTGTCGCCCAAAGACTGCCATTTTCATCTAAAGCTAAGTCGAATATCGGAGTGGATAACTGGGATAACAATTGTTTTTCCCCATTGGTTGCCCCAGTTGGGGGAATATGGAACAGAGACCCCCGATTACTTCCTCCACTGGCAATCACTGACCCATCTTCCAAAGTAACAATCGCCATTGGTCCAATATTCGCCCCACTCGACGGAATACCAGTAACAAAAGCTGAGGCAGTAAAAGGACGTAAAATCTGGCCAAATTCACTCGGTTTCGTCGTCGTTTGGGCATTGGGAATCGCTTTAGTGGCTTCAATAAATAGAGGATTGGTAGAAATTGTCGCCGTTGGAGGTGATGCCGGTTTAATAACGGGTTCTGTAGTTTGACCTACGGTGGGTAACGTCCCTAAATTCACCTTATACCCATCATCGGGAACGGTAATACCTGACGGTTTTTCTGTATTACCAGCATTATCGGTAGCTATTGCTAAAAATTCATAATGATGACCCGCAAGTCCTTCAAAAACGCCCTCAGTCTCCGTCGAGAAGCGCTTCCAGACGGTAAAATTGCCCCCGTTATCCGACACATAAACGGTAATATGCTTGACACCAGACCCATTATTATCATCAGTTGCACTCCATTTAAGATGATAATCAGACCCTCCAGGAACTAATGGAGTGGCGGTTAATGTTGTTGTGGGGGCTTGACTATCAATGACATTTTGTAGGGTGCTAGTATCTATCGGTGCGCTAGTATTATACAGAATTCGGGCGCTGCTGGTTATTTGGGTTCCTGTCGTCACATCAGAATCCGGTAACACTGTGTAGGTAACAAAACCCGCGCCGGCTCCCGTGCTATCATTAGGAGCTAATAACCCTTTATTGATATCGGTAATCACTTCTCCGGTTTTTGGGTCAATCGCTTGTAACAACCATGTTGCTGTGTTAGATAAGATATCTAATCCAGCATTGACTCTGAGGATAAACCCTTTGCTTTGACGGAAATCAAAATCACCGCTAAACGTGGTGCGGTCATTGGGGATATGAAGTGAAATATCTCCCAATTGTAAATCCCCAAGGCGGAAGGAACGAGGGTCTAAATCAGAATCGAGTTGAGTGACGATGCGGATTTCTCCCACATGACGATTAGTTTGTGGGGAATTTTCAAACTGAATGGTGTAAGGTAAAGCTTGACTTGTGGGAATAAATCCCTGTTGAGATACCCCTACTGGACCAATTAACCTGCCCAATTCTCCTATCGTTCCATCGGGAGTGAAAAAGCGGTTAAAATTGGGGGGAGGAACCGTCGCCCCGGCAGGTAAGTCCACCCTCGCCTTTCCATAGGGAACGTATATGTTAAAGGTTTCAAAATGGGTGGGACTAGATAATCCTAAATTGTAATTAGAAGCCGAAGGAAGTTCCGTTGACCCAATTAAATTGGGGTTATCCCCGTACCACGTGCGAATTTTGCTAAAAAAGCTAATTAAATTGCCATCAGTTAAAATTTGTTCCCCATTTGCCCCCAAAAGTATCCCTGTTGCTAAAGTGGACATCAAACTCGTGACTAGGGGGTTAGTTCTTATCGGTGGCGCTTCATCTTCATCTCGTAACAGTCCCGCTTCTTCTAAAGCGGCTAGATAAGCAGTCGTCCAGGTATCTTTATCAGCCGCTAAATTTTTCAAGACAATTGAGGTCGTTGCATCTTTAAGAATACCCGTCCGCAGTCGTAAAGCTTCTGCGGTTTGAGTCGTGATGAATTCAGAGCGAGTCAGGGCGGTAGCTGAAGCGAGGATGTTAAACTTGAAAGCAATCGAACCATGTTCATCCGGCAGCAACTCTTTGAAAGCATCGGGTTGTAAGGCCAGCAGTTGAGTTAACCCTGGATAGGTTTGTATATTGAAGGTACTTCCTGTGGTGGTAGTAGTGGGGAGGTCAAATACATATCCTGGGGCTAAATTAACTCCATTAGTATTAATATTACTGATTAAACTCGCCCAAGGAAGATTAGCCGGGGTATTGGGAGGTTGACCTCGCAAATTAGAGGTTAATTGAAGATAAGGCAGCTTGTTAATTCCTGCCGCCTGGGTAACCGTTGAGTTGAATAATCCATAAACAAAATCATTATTCCCTAATTCTGGTACACCAAACTGAAAGTGAACATAGGGAGTATCGATGTTGGTGAGACTGGTAACGGATAAACCGTAAGTCCCCGTTCCTCCGGGTGTGATGATTCTCGGTCCTCCCAACCCTACGGTTACGTCAGGTTCAATCGTTCTTTCTACCAAATAGCGATAGGGAACAATGGCACTTGACCCGTCGGGATTAGTAACTTTAACATCATACAATCCGTGATTCGCATCTCTTAAGTCAAAGATGGCTGTAATTTGGGTGCTGTCAACGACTTTGTAATTGACGGGGGTGTACTCAGCGATGCCGGGACGTATCAGTTTGACAATTGCACCTGGTTTAAACTGCGCCCCTTTAATATTGGTCGTCACATAACGACTATCACCGCCTATATCACTCACCACATCGGTAATGCTAAAAGGTAATACTGAAGCTTTAATAGTGGTAGGGGTCGAATTCCCCCCTAGGGTATGGCGAACTAATATATAATATGTACCCGCCCCTGTTGTGGGGATAATCGCAGAGGGGTCGGCATTTAACTGTCCTGTGTATGCCGCATCATAAACTGTTCCCGTAGGCACATCCCCATAACGTACAAACAGTTCGTTCAAGCTATTATTATCTTGAGAATCTACTTCTATCTTTAATGTTTGTCCGGCTTGAACTTGAAGTTGATAGAGTTTCCAGTCTTTGTCTTTTAGGCTTGTTGTTATGGGTGTATTTAGATGAAGGTCGTCAACGGTAATTGTTAGGGGACTTGCCGATGTGGTGTAATTATTCGCCTCGCCATCTGCTTCATAAATTTGATTATAAATGTCTGGACGTACAATTAGTCGATATTGTCCGGGTTTGAGGGGGACTCCGACCGTTTCTAAGGTTTGTTTATAGGAGTGGTTAGGGGCTAATGTTCCCTCTTTATATTCAACTCGTCCTAATAGTAAATCGTCAATATCCCAAATACTATCGGTGGATAAATAGACCGCATCAGTCCACTTTCCGTTAGCGGCATTAATTCCGGTATTAGTAACAGTCCAGTCGATAGAAATCGAAGACCCTGGTGTTAAAGTGGAGGGAACGGTAATCTCATTAACGACTAAATCTGATGGAGGTGGCAGTTCTAATAATAAAGGTTGCTTGGAGGCAGTTGCATTGTTTCCTTCCCCATTTCCTTCAAAAACTTTTCCCCCTTTAGCTTTAAATTCGGCTGGGTCAGTGATGACAAAAACGTAGAAAGGCCCCGTTAAATAAGTAGGGATGGAGAGGGTTTTGTTAATAGTATAACTATCTAAAGGATTTAAAATCTTATTATTCTGAGGAACAAAATCTAAATAATAATCGGAATTGACATCGAGATATTCATCTCTGGATAAATAAATTAAATCCTGCCAATGGCTTTGAGATATCGGAGTGCTACCTGTTCCTCGATTCGTGACAGTATAAGTTAAGTCAAAGGTTTGACCGATAGTTGCCCGTTCGGGAATGATTATTGAACCCACTTGTAAATCGGGAAACGGTCTTCCTTTAATCGGTAAAGAAATACTCTTTATATTGTTGCCTTCGTCTTTGAATTCGGGCACACGGCTTGAGTTAAAAGGATAATTTCTTTCAAAATAAATTTTGGCGTTGATCGGTGCTACATAAGCCACCTGACTGTCGTTAGCATCGATAATATTGGCATCACTAAAGACCAATAAATAAAAATTTTCTTCGATTCCTTCAGGTAGGGTAATATTGGCACTACCTTGATAAGATTGGCCAATTCCTAACTGATTAGTTCTCTCAAAGCTTCCCAGGTATTGGTCATTCCAATCTAAAGAAGGGTCGCGGGATAAATAGACTCTATCCACCCAATAATTTTCTCTTGTGGCGCGAGTTCCCCTGTTGGTTACTGTCCAAGAAACGGCAATAGTATCCCCAGAATAAGGGGCGGTAGTGGGAACAATTAAATCACTGACCTGTAAATTCGGTTCGCGGTAAGTAACTTGGATTTGTTGGGATGAAAGATTATTAGATGGGTCTTCAAAAACTCGGCTAGTAAACTGTTTTCTGGATTCAGTATTATCGCCACTTTGAGGAATGATTCCTTGAGCGTTTGGGTTAAGATAAATGTAATAATTTCCGTCAATTCCTTTGGGTAAAGTCACCGTTTTTTCTTGGGTCGAACTTTCTCCAGTTTTTAAAGGTTGTGAGAGAGTATAAAGAAAAGACCCCAATTTGGTCGCCCGTTCTTCAATAAAAGTGGGGTCAGGAGAAATCCAAACTTCATCTGACCAATATTTAGTCCCTGACCAAATTTCACCGCCTTTATTTTCTACTGTCCATTTGAGGGTAATGGGTTCACCAGAAAAATTATTTTTAGGAGCAATAATAGATTTGATTGTTAAATCGGCGGGAGTGTTAGTAACATTAGTATTATGACTCAGTTCATTGTTGTTGTTATAAGGTCCTTCCCAAATATTTGTACTCGAATCAGCATTGGTTTTAACAATGATATATTGACCCTTAACCGCAGGGGAAAGAATGACATCAAGGGTATCTGTGTAGCTGTGACCGGCTTGTAAATTACGGGTTTGTTTGACATCTCCTAAGTGCCAAATATTTGCACCTGTAGCATTTAAAGTCGGTTTGTCGGATAAATAAATACTATCTATCCAAGTTTCATTATTAGTCGCACTATTGCCTTGATTTTTCACTGTCCAGGTCACTGAAAAGGGATTTCCTCCCTGTGCTTGGCCGGTGGACGTTATGTTCGTGACGACTAAATCTGAAGGAGGTGTCAGTAAAATGGCTATCGGACGCGCTTTATAGTTATTGTTATCTATTTCATTCGGGTCGTCGGGATTGATGTTTATATCGAGAGTGTTTTCTAAAACGACATCATAAGCATCACTCCAAGCTGTAATGTACCACTCTCCTGAAATTTTTTCCGGTAGGGTAATGCTGATGTCTTTTTCATAATCAGCATTTTTAGCTAAAGACCCCTGATGCGTGATGGTTTTCAGTAAGATATCTTCGGGTTCTTCCTTATAATTAGTAGCAGAAGGTCGATTTCTGTCTTTGGTTAACCAAATTGTATCTGTCCAACTGTCTCGGTCGGTTTCTCCTAAACCTCTATTGGTGACTTTATAGCGTATCTTAATCGTAGAGCCTTCAAAAGCTTCTTGAGGAGCAACGACATTGGATGTTACTAAATCTGATGGCTCTAATCCTATTACGTTTAAGGCAATGGAAGAAGTGTTATTATCTTCGTTAGGAAATTCGTTGATAGTAGAGTCAGCATCAGCCGCAACGATTAAAAAGACTTGACCTCTAAAGCGTTTGGGGATAATGGCTGAAGTTAAACTCCCTTGATAGCTTTCTCCAGGGTTTAACGCAGATTGATTGATTAAGTTTCCTAGCAGTAGGTCGCCACTATCAATTTTTAAATCTGTAGATAAATAAATTTTATCGAACCACTTGGACGTGGTAGCCGCCGTTCCTTGATTGATTACGGTGAAGCTAAGGTCTAGAGTTCCTCCAGCATTTACCGTAGCGGGGGCAGTAATTGAGCTTACTTGGAGGTCAGGGCGGGGTGGTTGACTGATGGTTATGGTACTATCATCTAACGTGCTGTTGTTAGCTGTTGCTCCACCTTCATAAAGCGAATTGCTATTATTGGTCTTGACCAGTATTTGGTAAGATCCATTTAAGGTAGAAGGAAGGGTTATTTGTTCAAGTCGTTGATAGAACTTGCCAGCTTGAAGGGGAGAGTTATAGGAGAATGTGGCGAGTGGAATAGGGTTAGCGTCAGGTTGACCAACTTGAGTGAGGAAGATTGCATCTATCCATTCTCCTGTGGCAACTCCCACTCCGGTATTGGTTACTGTCCAGGTAACATCGATTTTTTGTCCGGCTTGAATTTGCGAGGGTGCTGTGATGGAGGTGACTTGGAGGTCAGGGGATGGGGTCAGTGCTACGTTGATGGGGTTTGAGATAGAACTGTTGTTATTGATGTAAATGAATTCATCGGGTCCTGCGGTTTTAACGACTAGATAATAAGTTCCACTGATGCCGTGAGGAAGAATGATGTTCTCACTTTTGGTATAATTGTTTCCAACGGCTAAAGCCCCCACTCGCTCAAAGCTCAATAATGATTTTATTAGGTTTTGCCCAGTCGGGTCGTTAGATAAGAAAATTTCGTCAGTAAGAGTGTTGGTATTGGTTATTCCTATGCCTGAGTTAGTTACTGTCCAAGATACCGTTAGAGGTTGTCCGCTACTGCCGTTGTTTTGAGTCGTGACGGATGAGACGGTTAAGTCGGCGTAGGGACGGGGAGTGATATCGACAATATTAGAGGCGATGAGGGTATTGTTGCTTTTGAGGCCGTTTTCAAAAACTGCGTTCTGGGCATCGGTTTGAACAAATAGGTGATAACGACCCGTAAAGGCAGGAGGAAGTAAGATACTTTCATTTCTCGTATAAGAACTTCCTACCTGAAGTCCGTCGCTGTAGGTGTATTGTTTGATTACTTTATCATCACTATTGCCTAAAATCTCATCAGTAGAAAGGATAACTTTATCGACCCAACTCGGTTCTAGTCCAATACCTGTTCCTTTATTGGTAACTGTCCAACTGATGTTAAGTGTAGCCCGGTCTGCTACTGTTAAAGTCGGTGCTGTAATTTGTGAAACTTCTAAATCGGCGTAGGGTGCTAAATTAATTTTTATGGGTGATGCAATAAGGTTGTCCTGTTCTCCTATTCCTTCATTAATGCTGTTATCCACATCGCTTTTAAGGAGGATGTAATAATCCCCGTTGAGTTCTCTTGGGAGGGTGAGGTTGATTGAGTTTTCTTGATCGCTATTGGCTGCTAATATTTTTGTGGAGTTAAATTCTTTTAATAACAAGTCAGAAGCGTCATATTGGTTGTCAAGGGAAAGATATATGCGTTCACGCCATCCGTCGAGGGTGGGTGCTTTTCCTCGGTTGCTGGTCGTCCAGGTGAGGGGGATAGTGCTGTTACTGGTTGCTGTGGTGGGTAAGGAGGTTATCGTTGCTATTAAGTCAGGATAAGCAATTTGTATCGTGTTTGATAGGAGAGTATTATTGCTTTCTCCGCTTGGACTTTCAATGAGGGTTTGATCTGCGTCGGTGACAATTAATATTTTATAGTTTCCTTCGGCTATTTCCGGCAGAGTAATTTCTTTTGAAACCGTAGTTTCTTGACTAGCTAGTAAGGGTGAGGTGTGGGAAATGGTGTCGAGGAGAATGCTGTTATTAAGGGTTCCATCTAAGAAGAGGTAAATACGGTCAAACCACCCTGTTGCTGTGCTGGTTCCCGAATTGGTTATCTTATAAGATAGGTTCAGTTTTTGGCGAGGTTGAAAGATTACTTGAGAAGGAATGTTGAGAGCAGAAAGGGTTAGATCAGGGGCGGTAAGTTGAATTTCTTTGACTAGAATATTATTATTTTCGTTGGTTTCGGTTAAAGTTTTATTTTTATCACTAACAAATAAAAGATAGTAATTACCCGTTTCTGTATGGGTAATAATAATATCTTGATTAAGTGTATAATTCTTTTCAGTTCCTAATAAGGCTAAAGAAGATTTTTTCTGGGTTAACAGTCGATCGTTTTCATCCCAGGTTGTATCAACAGAAAGGTAAACTCCATCCTCCCAATTCACACTCATTGCAGTATCGCCGATGTTGCTTACTGTCCAGTTGACCAATGCACTTTCTCCTAAGTTAATCGAAACAGGACTGGTGGCTGTGGTTAGTTTGACATCGGGTTCTAAAATATTATTAATGTTGATGGTAAAGGTTTTAGTGGTATAAAGTAAACCTTGGTCTTGGCTGCGAACTTCTATAGTGTAGCTGGTTTGTTTTTCATAATCTAAATTGGCCTTGGCGGAGACGATTAGTTGATTATTGTTTAGGGCAAAGTTTCCTTGTCCATCATTGATTAATGTGTAGGTATGGGTGTCGTTAAGATCTGGGTCTAGGGTCGATAAATTTCCAATTATCGTACCGGCTGCACTATTTTCGTTGATTGATGTGGCGGATAATATAATATCGCTGGGAACTCGGTTTGGGATTCCATTGCGTATGGTAAATAAAAATCTTCCTGGGTCATTGATGTTGCTGGCTGTTTCTAGTTCCAGCATGGCTTCAGTGCCAGATTGAGGGAGTTCAAAAAAGTTGTTGTTGTTTCCCGCGTTCCATCCGGCTCTGGCATCTCCACGATGCCATTGTATAGTTTCGTAGCGGTATTCAATTGCCCAGTCTCCTTTTTCTAAACCAATTAAACGCAGTTGAAAGGCGTTGGGAGTTGTTCCCCATGAAAATTTTCCGACATCATCCCAGGTAATGGTTATTACTTTGTTTTCGGGAGCCAAATCCCAGTAAACTAAATTTGTTCCTTTGGAGTTGCCTCCGGGTGATGGGGTTAGTGAACCTGCTCGCGTATCAATGTCGGTGAAAAAAGGGGCGATAATTGGATTTTGTGTGTTGTCCGTTAGCGCAAAAGGTATGAAAGTGCTTGATGGCTCATTAAACGTAATATTCCCATTATTATTGATGTAAAACCCTTGGTAAATTTTGCCAAAAAAGTTTAATCCAGACGGGAAAACTGCGGTAATATCGATAAAATCTGTCGAACCATCGTCATTTCTTTCTAAATAATTTTCTCCGAAACCCGCATCTCCTCCCAGTCCATCAATTAAATAATGGCCTGTGGCTAAAGCAATTGCTCCCTTTTGACTCGATGAAGTTTCCCCATTATTCGATGTCACATTGGCGGCAAGGGCATTAACTATTCCAGAATTGCCCAGTAATGAGTCAGTTCCCGTTGCTGGCAACTGTTGAGCAGATGGGGCCCGAATTGATGGGTTAGGTGTTAACCCAACCGTATTTGCTGCCGCGATTTCCAATAAGCTTTCTGGGTTCGCTACAGATAGCATCAAAGAGGGTGAAGAAATTTGATCGCTTAAGAGGTTGGGAACTCCTTGCTGACCTGGTTGCTCAGTTCCCAGTCCGCTCTCAAAAGGTGAAGTGATATTTAAACTTTCCATAATTTCGGTTTTTAAAAGTTATATAAACCCAGAAAATAATTGTTGACTGAAACTTCGCTGTGACAATCTTGAGCGAGATTTTTGTCTTGAAAACCGCTCAACTTTCATCAAGTGTCCTGAATTGGTCATTCGATTGTTAGCAAGCTGAATTTTTACCGGCTCGCACCAGCTAGAGGCATTAAGTTTTCAGTTTTTGGGTTTTTC
This sequence comes from Gloeothece verrucosa PCC 7822, assembly GCF_000147335.1. Lineage (NCBI taxonomy): Bacteria > Bacillati > Cyanobacteriota > Cyanophyceae > Chroococcales > Aphanothecaceae > Gloeothece > Gloeothece verrucosa. Next base: position 39,000 of record NC_014534.1, on the reverse strand, counting down.
TTGGAGAAGCTTGTTAAAAACTTCTGTATATATTTTTTTATTTTTAGATTTTTATTCATTCTATTTATCTTAAATAACTTAATTTTTAATAGCTAGATTTTTTAGGAAAAAATTTAAGGAAAATCTCGCTCATAATTTTACTATAAGAAATTTTACTTGTTCATCAGTAAAAACCAGGATTTTTGCCCAGTTTAACTTGATTTAAATTTTAAAAAAGTCTTGGATTACGTCCGTGTTTTTTAAGAAATTGTAAAAGCCATTCTTATTTATTAATTTCTCTAGATTTTTCTTCTCCGTAAAATCCCTTAAAAGTTATCTAAAATAAACAGTAGCTTATCTTTACCAATTTTTTATTCATAAGCTAAAGTTTTTGATAAGTATTGAGCATCAGTCTATTTAAAAGCAACAGCTTGTTTAACTTCTAGTGGCTTTATATCTAGACTGCCCTCAAATGCTGTGAAATATGCGAAAATTTTGTCTCCAAAATTTAGGTCACGAGAGGAAAGGCATGGCTAGGGAGTTCGGGTAGAAGAAATTTGCGCCCCTTTAACTTCTCGTTCGAGCCGCTCAAACCCGAATTTTTTACTCTTTTAAGCCGATTTTTTCGCTCTCATTGGGCGGGAGGGGGAAAAGATTCCCAAACTCCCCAACTCCCGCACTCGATTAACTTGTCCACAGAATACGTTTAGAAGCGATAGCTATTGTCAAAGCTCCTATTGCCATTGTGCAGCGAACATCGTGCGGCCTGTCGCCAATCACGTAAAATCGATTCATCTTTTTCAAGATTTGAATTATTCTGAATACAGAAGCCGTTTTAGCCAATAATCATCATGAGAGTGCTTTTAAGCAATGAATATAAATGCTCCAGGTTTTCGCCTAGAAGAGTTATATATATATCAGGGGGCAATGGTATTAATTTTTTACACTCATGGAAAATGCTATCAATTTTGTATCCGAACTAGGGATGGCTCGGTACAAGAGAACCAATACATTTTCTCGACTTGTGAAGCGGCTTGCCTAGCGGCTAGAGAGTCATTAATATCAGACTAATAGATTAGTTTGCTTCTCAGCCTCTTTAAATTCCGTAAAGTTTTGTAAAAATCAAGCAGAAATAATTATTTAAAGGGAATTCTCTAAAGAGATCATCTTGGAAAAATTGAAAAATTCAAAGCCAACAGAAAAAATATGCAAAAATGCTTAATTAATATTTTATCGGGTTTTAGTCTTGTATTTTTTAATAGTTCTGCATTTGCAGGAAGCTTAACAGGAGCAACTATAGGAGGAACAGCCCCCAATGATTATTTAGTTTTTGGCGTATCTGGAACTCAGACGCTTCCCATTGCCAAAACTTCAGCCAATATAGCATCAGTTTTAGACGGAGCGGCTGCCACTCCCACAGGTAACGTAGAATTAGCCGCCAGTAGTGAACAAACGAACTTTGATTTCAGCAAAAATACAACATTAATGGGGACTATTGGGGGTAAATCTTTGATTTTAAGTAGTCTTACGGCTACTGATTGGTTTGGAGCTACTCTTAATAACGCATACGGGGCGAATAACTTGGCTAACAAGTGGTTTAATGATTTCATCACCAAAGCCGGTTATGGTCTATTTGTCGGGACTAGCCAAGCGGCAAATATGTATAATAATTTTAGGGCGGATGGAGGATTTTTAGCCACCAGTGACCCGAATATCTCATACGTTAACCAAGATGATACAACAGGAGTAATTAATATTGGACTAGCAGGCTATATAAATTTAAAAGTAGCTTATGCTAATAATCCCAAATTTGCAAGTTTTGCAACTCTTTTACCGAATGGATTTCAAGCTAGTGAAGTTGTTAAATATACTTATAACGGAGAAACTAACTTTCTTTACGGTTTCCAGGCGACCAATTCCGGATTAAATGATGGATTCGGCGGTCATACGGGCAACTTTGAAGTTACTATTAATGGAATTCCTCCTACAGCCACCTCTATTCCCGAACCATCATCAATTGCGGGATTGATGACGTTAGGATTATTGGGCACGACTTTAATAAAACGCAAAAAAGTATAATTAATTTACCGAGTGGGCAGGGCTAAGGTGTTGAAAATGGGTGGCGACCACTTAGTCAAAGCCGACTGGAAACGTTCTTTTTTTAAAGAAGACAAAAGCTTTAACTGTAAGTACCTGGACATAAATAAAGTTCACTGTGTTAAGAGATGTAACAGCGAACGCGGCTTATTCATTTCTCCTTAAAGTGGTATTATTGTTCTGTCCACAAGGTCGGCCAATATTCAAGGTACGGCGTGGAAAAACTTATAGCGGCTTCAGCTTAGAGCTTGAAATTTAAGTATTTTCCCTCTTGAAAAAGAAGAAAAAAACATGGGAGGTGGGATAAGCGCCATTAAGCTTGGGGGAGTTTCCCCCGTCTCTTTTTTAAAAATGAATCCTAAGCAATTAACGTTTCAATGGAAAAAAGTAGTTCGCTTAATTGTTGTCGGCATTTCACCAATAGCCGCACTTTTTTTGCTCCTACTAATCGTACTGGGATTGAGCCGGCAATGTGTTTTAATGGGATTCGATGCGAAAAGAGCCTTTGTTACTCGGCAAGTCTGCCAGACAATAAGTAATATATTCTTGCCGGAAAAAGAGCCGCTACCGACACCGAGTTTACCGGAACAGGGAATTTAACAGTATTTAATATTGTACGGTTTAACTTTTGAATTTTATTTAGTCTAATAGTGGCAGAAGTAATAAAAATATTAAACCAAGACTTATGTTATAATTAAAAAAACATTTGATTAAAGCTAGAAGAATTTTAGTCCGTCATGGAATTAGCCGGTGCAGGAGGAAGATGGAAAACAATTGATGAAAGAAAAGACGCTGCTGTTATTCAACAGGTATCAGATATTTCTTGTGGAGCAGCTTGTGGGGAAATGCTGTTACTAGATAGAGGTGTTATTATCTCTCAAGTTTTGCTTGCTTCTTTAACGGGAATTCCTTCAGATGTAGCTAGTCTTGCTCGTGCATTAAATAATGTGGATTCAGAAAAGTCGCGGAGTTGGGCAGGTGGAGAATTGATTATACCAGGCGCTACTCCCACTCAGTTAATACAAGTTCTAAATACTACTGGTTCTTGGACGGCAGTTTTGTGGGAAGCCGGTGCAAAAATTGGGCACTTTGTTATTGTTGATGGCTTAGATGATGAGAATAATGTTAAAATTCGAGATCCACAGGGGGAGGGCACAAAGTATAAAATGGAACTAGGAGAATTTTTAAAACACTGGAATCGACAAGGAGTTTATTTGAGAAAATCATGAAAATTAAACTATTAAAAATTCAGACAACTAACATTCCTCAAGTTTTTAAAATTGAAATTAAAGCCGGAAATCAATCGCTTACGTTTGATGTCACGGTTGAAGTCGATACAGTTGCCGGTCAAACTATTTTAATCACTCACGGCTCGCAAGAGTTTTGCGATTTTTTTAGATTTAATCAAGATTTAGCCAGTCAAATTTGTCAACTCGTCTGTTCATTTTATAATTCCATTCCTATTAATCTTCCTACTGATATTGGAGAATTTTCTGCCTTACGTCCCTTAGAGATTGTAGAGTATTTAGTCCGTTGATATGATTATTGAACGAGCTATTATAATGCTATGTGGAAGTTAAATTTTGAGACGAATTTTTTCAGGTTCTTCCATTCGCCTTTTTAACCAATAAATATTGGATTGCCTTGTCAATCGGTAATACGCTTGCTTGCCTCTAATTTAATAACAAAAAACAATCGTTGAAATCTCGATATTGGGAACTTAGCAGACTCGATAAAAAAGAAATCATAGACGTAGTGCTATACTTGTCCAGAGGGAAAATATTTAGTAACACAATCTGAACAGATTCCTTGTTTACTGTAACTATTTCCATAATCAAGTACGTTTTGTGAGGCTTTACCGCAGTAGGAACAAATTTGAAATATGGTCGCTATTGTTCTGTGTTCTTGAACATCTTTATAGTCAGAGAAGCACTCATCACTGAGGATCTCGCCGAGATTAACATCACAGTGCCGTGATTCTTCAATTATGTCTAGAGCGACCGACTGTTGTTCAAGAAAACTTAGAGACTGAAATGCCTTATTCTTTAAGTATAATCGACCAATTATTGCGTTAACCATATAACTTGCTTGATGATCTGACATAATAAATATAAGCTTCCTAATTCGTCATGATTATTAAATCTTTTATGAGTTTATTAAATATCTTAAATTAAGTCAAGTAAAATTGATGTACTTGGCGAGTAATAACTAGAAGAGTTACTTCAATATGAATCACAAGGAACAAACCAAAATCGTTACTCATACTGGGGAAGATAGTCAACCGGCTCGTATTTATTTTCAGGTATTTAAGCACAAAACTCTTTTAGGAGTTTTTAAGAAATTACGATGTGTCCGTTACGAACTACAAAATCCCGATGGAAGATACGGGTGGCGTTGGTTTTACGATCAAGAAGCCAAAAAACTCAAATTTCAACCCCACATTCCGCACTTCAATAATGTATTATCAAAGAAATATGAAAACGACTCTATCTGCTTCCCAAAATTAAGTCAAAATACTCGGTTGAAAAAAGTTCTCTTTAGAATAAAAAAACTTTTTCCAGAGATTAGAAAAAATTTTCATTAACTTATCACTATTGAGAATAAATGGGGAGCTAAAATTATCCAGTGCTTCAGACTGGGCAGTCTATTATTACTTATGTATTTGAGACAACAAGAGTGTTTTTTTAACCAGATAAAAAATAATATTTTTGACAAGAATAAGAGAAAAAACTTAAAATTAATTTTCGCTCTTCCGTTAAATTAACAACTTGTTTAACCCCTGATAATACGACTAAGTGAATCCCTTGAAAGCACTGAAATATCCATCTTAAAGTAGGGCGTTCAGTTAACTTACCTAACTGATTTTTGAGTCCGGTTTTGGCTTCTCGTAATTGGCGACGTAGTTCTCTTTGCCCCAAAGAATAAACCAGAAGACATAAACCCATCAACATCGCCATTGTCTCAACTCTTTGAGGGGATTTAAGAAAGACACTATCAGCAAAAAATAATGGGTCTTTAAGAAAAGCAAATCCGCGTTCTGGGGCTTGCTGTTCCTTATATTTAATCAAAATATCATCAGAGCTAAATTTACTCTTATTAAGTTCATTAGTCGCTAAAATAAATTTTCCTGCTCTTTTTTGTAATTCATAAACTTGGGTTTGATTAATTTCTAGAGAAGCTGTCAGCGCTTCGATGCCGCTTCTTTTCCTATAATACTTAATAACTTCATCTAAAGAAGGCAAATTAGTCAAAATAAACCAATGCGCCGTCGCACGGCGCAAGGTTCTTTTTCTTTAGAGTTTCCATAATTTCTTTTGCAATAAATAGCTAAATTAAATTTACCAAATCCTTTCTTTTTTGTAACCTGTACATCAGAATGGAAAATTTTAACGCCAGGGACTGTATCAATATCTTTAAGAAGTTGATAGTCTTTTTTAGCTTTTTTAAAATTTACCTCTCCTTTTTCTCTAAAAGCAAAATAAATATGATGTTTTCTTTTTCTATTTTGCTGTTTGAGCTAGTAAGCTAATTCTACACCATGAAATTCTCTATCCCCTAAAATTATTAAATTATAATTAAATAAAAGTTTGATGACTGGTCTAATTAATGCTTGTTGTTCTTGTAAGTTACTTCTTCCTTTTTTATTTAAAGTCAACCAATACACAGGAAAAGCTCTTTTTTCCCAGAATACGCTGATAACAAAAATATTTTTATTCTTCCATTGAGTTCTATCTAAAACAAGAATCAAACTTTCTTGTTTTTTAAACTCTTTTTCAATAATTAATTTAATTAAAGGAAACCAGAATAAACTTAAGCTAAGTTTTTTAGATTCTAAAAACCGTTGAATTTTTCTTCGACGGCTTTCATCTAAAATAGGAATAGGTAAACAAGCCGTCAACCTTTCTATTCTAACTTGTTTGTGAACTTGAAGTAACCAGATTAATAATTGTAAAGTTAATAGTTCACTTTTGGTTAAAGAGCTTTTAAAATAACTTTGATAATATGATAATAAATCCATTTATTTTTGGGTCTATTGAACGATGACTCGTCCTCTACTTCTTTGCCCTGGGTCAATCTCAGGCAGAAGCAGTATTACTACTGCGGATTAATTTGGGATGATGTTAAAGGCACTTTTAAGAATTTAGGATTTGGTGCTAAAGAATCAACGGAAAAGTAAAGAAAAGATGCCCAAGTATTTATCGTACCAACATTTTCCGTACACTCAACAGCTAGAGTTGGAGGTTGGGATGTCAAAAAAAAAAGCGAAAATTGGGCACAAAACTGGCCTTTCATCAGTTTTATCCGGAATTTTGGGGGTTCAGGCGGAAGAATTTTGCCTAACGAGTGACTTCTCTTTCGAGTCTCTCAACTCTTCCCATCAACTCGGTTAACTGCTGCTGTAACTGAACCAATAGCATTCTTTCGGAAGTGGTTGGTGGACTATTAACTGCTGAACCTCCCCTACTTCTTCGCGTTTGTTTTGGCTGTTGTTGCCTCATCAACCGAAGAAGTTGCGTCTGTAGAGCCTGAATGCGGAAGCGGCGCTTAATGGCTTGAACCATATTCTTATAAGCCTTGCTGCTATCAGAGGCTAAGTATTTAAGCATTTTACGCTTTAACTTCCCATCCTTGTCCCGATACGCTCTCATAAGACGATAATAGGTGTATTTCAAGTCGTTCTTAGGAACGACGAAGCTACTTATCGGTGGTGTTGGGAGGAGCCACGAAGCCGCTACTAGCCATGTTGGAGATTTGAGATTGGATGGAGGAGGGGCTGGACATGGGAAAAAGGTTGTTAGTGGACTTAAAATTATCATACTTAACTCCACTAAAAACAACAAGCGGCTACATGATTCATTCAACCATCACCGATGGGTGATTCAAGTCCTACCCCCGTCAGTGGTTAAAGGCGCATTCGGGAGCGGCTTAAAGGAGGCAGCAACGGGAGAATAATAGAGGTATAGGGTTATAAAAGGTTTTATGCCTGAACTCGCCTCTAAGAAAAAAGACGAAACCTTCATTCGAGCTAGTTTCAGCTATTTTGCCACTACCATGTACTGGGGACAATTTACTCTGAGGCTTAATGACGTGCGTGTTTTGAGACGATTATACTTATTAGGAGCAGCCCTTTCAAGGTGTTCGTTTTTTAGCCTGAATTTTGGCTAAAATTTTACCAGTAGAAACATGAGGACGTTTGGGAGGAGGAGTACGTTTAAATCGTCGCCTTGTCTTTTTAGGAGAGCGAGGATGACGTATAAAAGCGGAAAAATTAATCAGAGCCGCTAAATGCCGAAGCTCATTTGTCAATTCAATTAGACTCATTTGTTTAAAAACGTTCCATTCCGGCGGTGGAATAGCAATCATCATACCTTGGTAAATTCCACGAACTTCTTCAGCTAAATAATAGCTTGATATTTCTTGTTCAATTTTTTCACTGCCGTGAACGCTTTTAAGAGCAGCTAAAACGACAGCAAGAATATTATAAGAAACCAAGGCAACACAAAAAGCAAATAAAGCCGCTTTGGGATAACCAAGAGCTTTAATTTCACAGTTAAAAATAACTGTGAGAATTTGAAATAATGTTTCAAGAGTCCAGCGTTTACGGTAGAGTTGAGCAACTAAAAGCGCATTGACTTCAGTTACAGGAAGATTCGTGAGAATAAAAATTTCATCTGATCCATCTCGTGTGGCTTCCTCTAAGACAACTTTAATGCGTCTAAGAGTGGATAAATATCCATTATCATCACTAACGGTAATAGCTTGTTCAAAAACTTCACCTCCTTCTACTAAACCAATATAACTAAGAGCTTTTTCGTTATACCAAGGGAAACATTGATGTTCACGTATAATAAAAAAGCCTTTTTGAGCTACGATACCACTTAAAAAGTTTAAGGTACAGAAATTTCGGTCAGCTATCCATACATCATCTTCTTCTACTGTTGTTAAAACCTTATGTAATAGAGAGCGTTCTTGGGCATGACCATCTTCTGTTGGAAAGACATCAATTGCTAACATTAAAACTGGGTCAAGTACAACTAATGATTGCCCAGGCAACTGCGCACTATTACATGAGCGTAATGGTTTTAGACGATGTTCGCTTGCGGCTATTGCATTACCATCTAAAATTTTAACTCGATAACCTGTCAACCAATCTGATAAATTTCCATTCAAATGTCGAATAATCGCTTCCATCTCACAGGCTGTTTCTCGAACCAGTTCTGCGCTAACACTCGGTTCCATTGCATTTAATTTATTATATACAGAAGTGACCGAAACACTTATGTTAGATACTTTAGCCTGATAAGCGGCATGAATTGATGGTCGAATCCCACAAGCGACGCTACTCATCATCTCCACAACTGTCGAAAACAGTAACTCTCTTGTGTACTGAGTTGTAGTGCTTCTTTCAAATAAATCATCAAGTTTTTGAGGGCACAAAACTTTTTCGAGAAGTCCGCGTACCATTACTGATACCGGACTGGCTTCGACAAAACGCTCAAACACTTGAGAGAGAACCATTATAGTTATTTACCCTTCGGAAATACTGGATTTCTTTACCTAACTACAAATCGGGGCAAATGACAACACCTTGAAAGGGCTGCTCCTACTTATGTATTTTGAGAATATAGTAATCGCTATAAAGAAGTCAACACATCGAGAGAAAGTGTCCATGTAAGGATACAAGAGGTAGCAGGCTAAAAGCTTGTCGTGCAAAGCTTTTAGGCGCAAAATAGTAGATAAGTATGGCGGGAAGTTCAGATATACAATTAATTATGCCTAGTTACTTAATCCTTTTTATGGATTCGGCGCTTAAAAAATGTGCCTATAACAACAGCCGTCCCTGCTCCCAAAATTGTTAAAGGTTCGGGAACTACTGTTTGATATGTGCCATATATCGTCAATTCACCTGGACCATCGCTATTACTTGCAGTTGCCACTCGGAAACCAAAGACATCACCATTCTTGAGTGTCAAAATTACAGGCGAAGTGCTTTGTTCTCCATCTTTAACAGCTAAAGGGGTATAGTTTCCATTGAGGAGATAACCTGCTGAGTCAAAGCCAGGAGTATCCAAGGTAAAATAGCTCCAGTTAAACTGAACCGAACCCGCCCTTGAGAAATCAATGGGGATAGTCCAATCCGTAATACCAGATGAATTGCTTCGATTATTCCCTCCTGTAAGAATAACTATACCTGATGTGACATGACTTTTGTCTATACTTCCATTAGCATTAGTGTTAATTAAAGTCCAATTTTTAGAAACAAAAGCATTACCAAAATTTATAGCTGCTGCTGTCGTTTTCTCAGGAAAACTGCCCCAAATCCCAAGACTCGCAGAAATGGCAAAACTAAACTTGAGAATTTGCTGATAATTGGAGTTACATTTAATTTGTGTATTCATGAGGCAAAAGTCATTAAATGGTTGACAATTTTTACAAGAATTAAAAACTATTCAGTGTATAAATGACGCTAGACAAAGTAGCGATTGGATCTTAATGATCCTTGGGCTAAAGTGCCAACTTGGCCTGTCACTTCAATAAACAGATCAGTGTTAGCATTAAAGCTAGATGTGGTATCGTTGACGGCTAGGTAAGTACGTCGGGATTTACTACTAGCACCAAAGCTAAAAAATACTGCCTGATTAACACCTAATGCTTGCTCACCAGGAGTAGTAGGATCAGCGTCAGCATAAGCTGCGTTTACGGCAGAGGTTAAATTGGCAGCAGGGATAAGACCGGCATTATAGGTCGCGGTAGGAATATTTGCTAAATCTATGCGATCGCCTTGAGTCGGATTAAAACTGCGAATGCGGTCAGGATTAGCAAATAATGAGTCAGTGAAGTTGTTGTAGACAAAGGTATCAGCGCCATCACCACCAGTAAGAACATCTTGACCACTTCCTCCATTGAGTGTGTCATTGCCACCAGCACCATTAAGACTATCGTCCCCTCCTTCACCATTGATAATGTCATTGCCATTACCGCCTGTAAAATCATCATTCCCATTAGTACCAGCAAAGGTGGGAGCCAAAGTTAAGTCATCATTTAGAATGTTAATAGTGCTTTGGCTAGTAGCAAAAATTGCTCCGTTAAGATTCGTTAGATTAGCAAAGAAAGTTTCATCAGACTCTACCGTTGTATCACTTGAAACAGAAAGATCTAAGGTGAGTGCGGTGGTACCAGGAAGAAAGGTTAATTTTCCATTGGCAGCAGTATAGTCTTCTCCAGCGAGCGCTTTGTTAAGTTCAGTACCATCTTGCGTCGCATAATCTACTGTCACGGTTCTTGTACTAGCAGTAGATAATTCCACAAGCAAACGAACAGTTTGACTGCCGTTGTCTCCCTCGGCTATAGAAGAACTGGTAATACTGAGCTTCGGCGAGAAGATCTCCGCTGCACTATTGATAAAAAACTCATCCTTGGTAATCAAAAAGTCTAAAACAACAGCATTTAAAACCTTATCTGGTATTCCCACTTTGATAGCGGCATTGGTAGCCGCTTGTATCTGTTGTTGAGTAAAGTTTTCTAGTGTAAGTCGAGAAGGAAGAGTTACAGGTAATACAGGAGTCTCAAATAAGGATTCACCCTCACGAACACTCCACTCAAAAGCATATCTTCCATTTATTTCACCCCAACTTGGATTGGTATTTAATAACGTTCCATCGCGCAGAGCAAAATCATTCGAGCTAATACCATCTGCGTTTCCTAAAAGTCCTTGAAGTAAGGTAGCTCGACCGTTAGAGGGAAAAACATTGATATCGATAGAACCTCCATAGTCCGAAGCAATTAGTTGATCATCGTCAGCAGTAGCTCTAATCCCATCAAGGCCAGCATAAGTAAAAGTGTATACATTATTTTTGCGCTCAATTAGAGAATTTCCAATAGTTAAACTTTGACTGCTTGATAATATTACTGAATTTCCGTCGACTTTCAATCTCTTATTACCCTCGTAATCTAGATCGAATACAACTTTATGACCATCAATTTTTGTAGCAAAAGCTGTGGTAACGGAAACTGAAGGGTTATTTATCAAAAGTTCTTGACGAGTTTGAATTTCCCAATCATCAACAGTAGACTTGACTAGGATAAATTCTCCACCCGATTGCAAATCGTAACTCAATCCATCAAAAGTTACAAAATGTACATCTCCCCAACCAACGCCTTTAATTTTTTTAATTTCTATCTTTTTGTCAAAAGATAAACCGCCTTGGTCAGTAGTTCTGACTAGAATGCTGTAATTAAAGGCATCTTTCGTATTCAAGGGGGCGTTAGTTTTGAGTTGATTATCTACTATAGTAAATAAATCGTTATTGGTATCACCCAAACCTCTGACCAAACTGTAAGTAAAGGTATTACCATTATCGGGGTCTTGACTACTGAAATTACCAAAGACTGTCCCTATTGGTAAGTTTCCACCGGCGGGTTGTGGGGTCAAGATAATATCTGTCGGTGCTTCGTTAACATCAGTGACCGCAATAGTAAACGATTTTTCCGCAGATAAACCGCCTTGATCTGTAGTTTTAACTCGAATACTGTAACTATTTTTAGTTTCATAGTCAAATTTGGCGTTGACTTTAAGTTCATTACCTACAATAGTAAATTGAGTATTATCTGTGTCACCCGTTCCAGAAACCAAACTGTAGGTAAAAGTGTTAGCATTATCTGGATCTGTGCTACTAAAATTTCCTACAGTCATCCCAACATTTTCATTTTCGGCAATGTTAATCTTTGACAAAGTAATATCTGTGGGATTGTCGTTAACATCACCAATACGAATGGTCAACTGTTTTTCTACTGATACGCCATTTTGATCTGTGGCCTTGATTTTAAGAGTATAACTATTTTTGAATTCAAAATCAAAAATAGCATTAGTTTTAAGTTGATTGTTATTTATAGAAAACAAGCTGCTACTCGTTGCATCCTCGTCTGCCACTAGACTATAAGTAAAAGTTTTTCCTTGAGCGGGATAGGTTGTCGTAAAGTCGCCAATAACTGTATTAATAGGTTGATTTTCAGCGATATTACTATTAGATATAGTATCAAACAAAGTAACGCTAACTTTTGCCGTATCAGTTTTACCTGTCACGTCTGCTATCGTATAATTGAAATCATCAGTAGTTGTTTCTCCTGGATTTAAAAAATCAAATTTCCCATTGGGATTATAGGAAATGCTACTATCAAAATTAAAAGTAACTATTGCCCCAGATGCTAAAATAATTTGTTGTCCTAGAGTTAGATCTTGGTTTTGAATTTTTGTGATAGTTAAAGGATCACCGTTGGGATCGCTATCATTAGAAAGTACATCAATGGTAAATATGTTGCCAGCATCAGTATTAATATTATCTTTGAAAGCAATAGGTGCTTTTTTTGCGTCATCAATTGTATCTAAAATTACCGAGACAACTTGACTGGCATCCTTAGCATTAAAGGTTTTCCCTCCTGTTTGAGTAGCGAGGCTCTCGAAATCAGCAGACGTTGAAGAATCCTCGCCAATAATGACACCATTGAGTCCTGATATCCCAACTTGCTCGGCAAGCTCAATTACTTGACTTTCAAGCTCAGTATCTTTAGCAGGTGCGTCACCGAAAAGAATAATGCTTCGAGATACTGCTTGTTTATTCCATTGACCGGCTCCTCCAGATAATGCACGAATTAACCCAGCATTAACAGCTTCAGGAAAATCGCCTCCTCCGCCAACCGAGATACTATTGATCGCGTTAAGTGCTGCGTTTTTTCTATCTTCGATTTTATCTTGATCTGTAAAGGAGAGGATAGTTTCCGTACTTGGATCGTTGTAGCCAACTACGGCGACACGAGCAAATGGAAAACTGCCATCAAAGATATTATTGATGATCTCGCTGGTACTAGCTTTAACGGCATCAATATCATCCAACATGCTACCTGTTGTGTCAATGACAAATGCTAAATCCAAACCCTTCAACGGAACTTTTTTGTCCTTGAACTGAGCAAATTCAACATTTGTTAAAGTGTCTATTCCATCTTCTTGTGTACCACCATCATGAGTAATCGTAACTGTTTTGAAGTCTGCTTTTGACAGAGTAAGTTTGTAATCCGCGTAATTACCAGAATAAATAGCTGTATCCGTGCCATCTCCTCCGTCTATAGTATCGTTTCCGGCTCCGCCACTAAGAGTATCATCTCCATCAAAACCAAGCAATTCATCATTACCTTTGCCCCCATAGAATTTATCAGCATCATTGACCGATAATGGTACGCCCAATAAACGATCATTGCCATCACCCCCGATTAAAACTCCACCATTGACAGAATAGGGTGCTAAAGTAGGATAAAGACTTGAGTCGCCTATATCAAGAACAGATAATGTATCGCCTTTATTTGTTCCGTAAATTATGGGTTTGTTACCGTCGAGAAATTTAGTTACTCCACTGTTGAATAAATCCTTTGAAAGTTTGTCTATATCTGATATTAATTTTAAAGGGCTTATTCCTTTCCAAGATGATATTTTTACACGATCATTGTTAAATGATGTTAAATCATACGTTATACCAGTTAAGGAACCCGTAAAAACTATATCTACTTTTCGACCAATCCTGGACGGATCAATTTGATTTTGAAGAGAAGGATTACCAATAAAAGCAATAAAACCTCCTCCCTCAAAATCAAAATTTTCGGGTACGCCTTTATTAAATTCAACATAAAAATTCTCTATGCGCTTTGAGCCGTTTGCTTCAACAACGAATACGGCATCATCAGAAATTTGAAATGACTGGGAGTTATACACATAAACGCGCTCTGCATAATCATCAGTATTATCTTGATAGGCAAGTTGCCTCATGTTCCAGCCAAAAAACTCCAGCCCGAATATATCTGCAAGTTGTTTTTTAGTATATCTTCCAGGGTTAACCGAGGGAGTTAAAAACCCTGGATCGAAGAACTTTTTTATAAGCTCAAACTGTGCCCCTAAAGCAAATCTACCTGCACCTGCCATAAAATCTTGTTTACTAACAGAAACAGAAACATTTGCCGGTAGTGGATTAGTACGGATTAGGGCATCATCAACAAGATTTGTAGGAGTATTTGTTGTTCCGTATAAATATAAGTTTGTAACTTCTTTTGCCGTCAAATCTGCCATAATTATTTGTCCTTATGATTAAATAAGCTAGTTCTAGAAGCCATCTTATATCTATTTAACAATTCTTGATATAAGATTCGTCTATTTTTTAAAAAGGAACACTTTCAGATTGTCAAACAGCTAATTTTAATAAATGTCCATTTACTTAACTTCAACAACAATAGGATTGTGTTCGCTTACAAAGAGGGTAGCAACCTAAAATTACAACAATTCGGCTTTCTTAGTCAAATTTATAGAATTATTTAATTTTTTCATCTTTAAATCGAGAATTTGTGATTGTCGAATTCCACGATAAATGGGTTCTTCCCAACTTTTGGTGATCGCTTGGCAAAAAGAAGATAACGATTATTATCAAACTAACCGCTTAATGAAACCCGCGATAAATAAGTGCGGCTAAAAGGGCACTCCCGTTTAGCTCGCTCATAAAAGCCATAGTGCGGCTATCTAAAATAGGAGCCGCAACATCAACTAATTATGATACGATTGAACCATATATAATTTAATGCGCCCTCTACAAGTGCGGAAAACACTTGTGGAGAACGACTACCAGCCTTAGTACAATTAAGGAGGCATCAATTATTATGGGTAATAATCGTTTCCAACTCAAATTTAAAAAACGAACAAGATTTAAAATTTTACCTTTAATTAAATATCCCTTAACTTTTTATCAGTCTGATGAGCGACAAAAAACTTGTGGCTGTTTAAATTCCTGTCGCCAGCTAATGGCTCAGTTTCCGTACCTATCAGTAACTGGCTGCTGATAAGTTTAAATTTATTATAGGAGCTTGGAATGCACAGCCTCTATAGGCTATCCTATAAAGATACTTTGTATCGAATTTTATGTACAACGGGAAAGTTATCGAAAATCCTCTAAGATCGACGAATCGCTGTCGAAGCCTGAGAAACTTAATGACAGCGATTCTAGAGAGTGATTTTCATGATTTCTCCGTCCTACCCTCAAAGGAGGTAACGATGGAACAGAGGTAATTTTGATTTACATAGTTCTGATTGTACTAAACTATTGGCTCGTTGTGCAATAGTTGTGGGAGAGTTTTTGTAAAAAATTGCGGCGGATGCTGGTGGAAGCCGCTCCGTTATTGTTCTCTTGGTCGACTTGAGAACAAGGCAAATAGGTAAGAAATCAGAGTTATGTGAATAGACACGACACTATAAACCGTTTGTCCCATTTAAACGGAAATAAATGTTTTATTGCCTTTAATTAAAGACAAAACTGGAGAAATTCTGGTTCATGGCACTAAGACTATTCTGTCTCAAGGAATCTATAAATTCCTAACCATTTCCAAAACTCCCCCAGAGTTTTTTAGAATAATCATCTTGATCATAAGACAGGATAAGGGTTTGCGGCTATTAAACCAGATTTCTCCAGGATTCACATCCAAACTGGAGAAGATATGTTAACCACTCAATCTCGTCAAAAGAAACTGGATTTCACCGCTTCTACTTCATTAATAGACATTTACAATCAAGCATTAGCCCGCCTAACTCCCGAAATTATTTATAGCCGCTACCCCCACAACTTCCGCCCTGATGCCACAGGAAAACTAAGGGGAGTGCCGCCTTTTAGACATTCCAAGTCAGGTACTTCTTTCACAGTATTTCCAGATGGCGGCTTTTTCGATGCGGGAGACGGTTTTGCCGGTTGTGCCGCCGACTACATCCACAGCATAAACAGGGGAGGTTGGGAAAGAGCTAGGGGGCGAGATTTCCTCAATGCCGTCAAGGAATTATGTGAATTAGCCACTATACCATTCCCAGAAAAAACATTATCTCCCCAAGAAATCGAAAAGGCGCACAAATGGGAAACAAAACTTCAAATACTAGCCGCCACCAATAAAATTTGCTCAGATGTACTCTCGAGTGAATTAGGAATCGTCGCCCGTGAATATTTAATCAACGAACGAGGACTTACTGAACAGCAAATTAAGGACTTTAACTTAGGTTATTACCGTAAACGCTCAGATGTGGTGGATTATCTTAAACACAAAGGATTTACCGCCACCGAGATTAAAGAGGCAGGGGTAGCGCAGCAAAAATGGGAGGGCTATATAACTATTCCCTGGCTGGACGAACGGGGACGGCCACTGACCCTTTACGGACGGTATCACAAAAAAGTGGCTCCTGAAGGCTTACCCAAAACCCTTGCCCTGCCTGGCACAAGTACAAAGAGATCGCCATTGTACCTAGACCGTGCTTTAGCTGCTGGTCATCGAGAAGTAATATTCGTTGAGGGAGTTTTTGATGCCCTATTACTCCAGGCGTTAGGAGAAACCCGCGTAGTTAGTGGAGTAGCCGCAAGCTTCAGCAACGAGCAGATCGAAACCCTCAAACGCAACCGGATTGAAAAAGTCTATCATCTCGGCGACCCTGATGGTGGCGGGATTGGGGGGACTAACTCGAACTTAATGCGGCTAAGTAGAGAAGGCATTTCCGTATATGTCCCCCCTACTTTGCCCGATGGACTAGATCCCGACGAATTTGTAAATTTACAGGGGATTGATGCCTTAAAATCCCTAATTGACCAATCAGAACATGGTTACAGGTGGAAAGCCAAACAAATCATCAATGAGTATGGCACGAACTCAGATGCGGCAATAGAAAAGATCTTAACAGAAGCAGTCGCCTATTCAAAAACCATCCCTGCCCATTATAAACTAGAGGCAGAAACCTTTTTCTGGAACACTATCCGAGGGCATTTGGGAGAGGACGCAGAGGCATTTCGGGCTTCCTTAGAGATGAAATACGGTAACTCGTCCCTCATCCCCAATGACGAGAAGGATAACTTAGGGCTACCGGTTTGGGCGGCTAGTAACATAGCCGTGTGGTTAGCCGAGCGTTATCGTTGTGTGTTAGCCTGGAATACTCAAATAGAGGAATGGTATCGATATGCCGCACAGTCCGAAGGAGTATGGAGTAAAGAGCCAAAATACTACATCTGGCAAATCATCATTACCGAATTAGAAACCTTAGCTGATATCAGGCAGCAATTAGATGAAAAAAATCAACGTCCCACCTATAGCTCTAACTTCGTCACGGGCATAGAAACCCTACTCAAAGCTCATCTAGCCGTCAGGGGATGGGATGAAACCGAAGGGCTGTTACCCTTTAACAATGGGGTGAAAAATCTAGAAACTGGGGAATTTAGCCCACACTCACCAGGCTTTAGGCTAACCTGGTGTCTGCCCTACAATTACGACCCTCTCGCCACTTGTGAGCCTATAGTAGACTGGTTAAAGGTCATGACTAAGGGCGATGAGCAGATTATTCAGTTCATCCGCGCTCACCTTAATGCAGTTGTTACCTCCCGTGTTGACATCCAAAGTTACTTGGAGTTAATTGGGCCTGGTGGAACCGGTAAGGGAACCATAACGCGATTGGCCACTGCTTTAATCGGAGATCGCAACACCATCAGCACCACACTCCGCAACTTAGAGGAAAATCGTTTTGACACTGCTAGATTATATAATGCCCGTTTGGTGGTCATCACCGATGCCGAGAAATGGGGTGGCGACGTATCAGTCCTCAAAGCCTTGACCGGTCAGGATAAGCTACGTTATGAGGAGAAATTTAAGCAGCCGCTAGATGGGTTTTACTTTCGTGGCCGTGTCATGATCTGCGCTAATGAACCAATACAATCGGCTGATTATACATCGGGTTTAGAGCGGCGGCGGCAAACGGTTTACATGACCAATAAAATTCCCCTAAAATCCCAGAAAACCCTAATTTCCTTAAACAATAAGGGAGTAACGGGAGATTTTGTGCCCTATCTGCCTGGGTTGATGAACTGGGTGCTATCGATGTCCCCGTCTGACACCGAACAGATCATTAAAGAAACCCCAACGCTACATCATCAGTTCCAATATTATAAAGCCCAAATTCTCACCGAAACCAACCCTATAGCTGACTGGATGGATGTATCGGTGGTGATTAGAAACAATTACAGAAGTCCTATAGGGGTAGCCAACCGAGATAAGTCATCTGATAGCCCTAACTGGTTCCTCAATACTGACCGGTGGCTCTATGCTAATTACGCCCAATTTTGTCACGCAACTGGGGCTAAAGCCGTTTCAGTTCGCCGATTCGTCAATTTGTTACATGACCTGTCGCTTAACCAATTGAACTTGAATGTTACCAAAGGACGTGACCGCTATGGGGCTTATTTGTTGGGGCTGAAACTCAGAGATGACGAAGATCTTGACCCGTTGTTAATTAGCGGCTCGTCACCCCCGCCGTCTCCGACTAATTTACCCCCCAATGGTCACTCACCTAATAATCACGCTCCATATTCATCAACAGACCCGCATTCTGTTACAGACCTTAACAATTCTTCCCCTTGTGACGGCATGGTGACGGATGATGTGCTATCTTTTAGTCACATGTATCTTAACAATTAATGGAAATCTAAAAGCTAAGATTGATAAGGCTTTGAGCTATTTTGAGCTTGTCACAAATTGCCTTTTTGAGTCAATAAGATGAAGAAATAAAAAGATAATTAAACTACGGTAAAACAATTTTAAATTAAGTAAAACAATTTGAATAAATAATAACTGTTACCGAAAAGAAGCTTAAAAATCGGTGAAAACTCCAAAAAGCTTATAGAGTATAAAGTATCCAAAATCTCTAGCAAAATTTTGTTACTCTTCTTAAAAAAGATCATAGTAACTACTCAGTTCCTAAAAAGCGGCATAAAAGAAATATTGAATCCAATTTAAAAAAAATGTTGACTCAGGTTGTAGCAGTTGGCGACAGAGGAGTGCAAAAAAGGAGTTAGGGGTCGCTCAATAATAATTATTAAAAGGAACTCAAAAAAGCTAATATAAATAAGGGTGATAAACAAATACAAGTTAAGATTAATTATTCAAAAAAAATAAAGATGTTGACCAACCTAAGTTAACTAAATAGACAAAGTAATAATAAAAAATAAATCAAAAATATTAAAAAATTAAATAGTGTATTTAAGAGGGAGGATAAAAAATGAATAACTGGGTAACGGAAGAACTAAAAACGGCAGATTTGGGAGATAAAAGATTAAATAAAAGGCTGAGTGTCATTGTAGAAGGCTTGGCTTCAAAACCTGACAAGACCATACCCCAAACATTTGAAAATCCCTCACAAGCCCAAGCCGCGTATGAGTTTTGGAGTAATCCTCATGTTAAAGCGTCACAAATAATAGCGGCTCATAGAGACGCTACACTTTTAAGAATTAAAAATCACTCAATAGTATTAGTAATACAAGATACGACGGACTTGGAATTTGCCTCACTAGCCACAAGAAGGGGTTTAGGAGAAATTAGTAAACAGGGGGCAGAAGGAATAAAAGTTCATAACGTATTAGCTGTTACCTCAGAAGGCATACCGTTAGGATTAATTAAACAAAAAGCCTGGGTAAGAAAAAAGATGAGAAAGGGAAAAACTTATGAAGAGAGGAAACGAAAGATAGAAGAAAAAGAAAGTTACAGATGGTTAGAATCTTTGAAAGAGACACAGGAGTTAGTGCCCGCTCAAACGGAAGTAGTAACGATATGTGACCGGGAAGGAGATATATTTGAATTATTCGCTTTTCCGAGGCGAGAAAAATCCCATTTATTGATTAGAGCGGCGCAAGATCGCACGGTAAAAAGTTCAAAACAACCAGAAGAAGTGCAAAAACTATTTAGCCACTTAAAAAGTCAGCAAGTAAAGGGAGAAATGGTTTTAGATCTGCAAAGAACCCCCAGGCGAAAACCGAGAAAAGCGAAAATACAGGTCAAATACACTACATTGCAGCTAACGGTTCCCAATAACAACCCTCATCTAAAATATCTAGAACCAGTGGAAGTAGGAGCAATTTTAGCTGAAGAAATTAACCCACCACCCAAAGAACAAAAAGTCAGTTGGTTATTATTAACAACTTTGCCGATCAATAATGTGTCTGATGCTTTTAATTACTTAAAATGGTACAGTATGAGGTGGCTAATTGAACGTTATCATTATGTACTTAAGTCAGGTTGTAAAATCGAAGAATTACAGTTAGAAACGGGGGAGCGGTTGCTAAGAGCGTTAGCCTGTTATTCAATTGTCGCTTGGCGTTTGCTGTGGTTAACTTATACTTCAAGATTAGATCCCCATCAGCCGGCAACAGTAGCCCTAGAAGAAGAGGAATGGCAGTCGTTATATTGTACAATCAATAAGAAACTGGAGCTACCCCAAGAAATACCGACTATATATCAATGTGTAAGGTGGATAGCAAGATTGGGAGGTTTTTTAGGCAGGAAAGGGGATGGCGAACCCGGTGTAATGACATTATGGCGAGGTTGGCAAAGATTAATGGACTATGCCGCAATGTGGAAACTTATGGTAGCCGTGTTAAAAGAATTGGATAGCGATAAAGATAAAGATATGGAGAGAGTGAAAGGAAATTGTAACAAAATATGTGACTAAGGTACAAAGAGACTGAAAAAAATGAATTATGAGTCAATTTTGCCTTATCTAAAGTTGTTCCTCTTTAGATAAGGCAGAATGTGCAGAAACTAATTGTGGAATGAAAGCGGGTTCTTTCGTACAGAGTGCCCGCGTTAATACCTGATTGTCAATAAAAGTGTCCCGTTGCCTGCTGGCAATAATGGCTAAACAAGAGAACTTTTTTCCGGTGAAAAAGCAGGCTTGCAGGCATAAGTGAGCGGGCATACTACAGGAGCGAGATGTATTTACCCGAAAATAGAGGATTGAAAGCTCGTCAAATCGTTTGTAGTATATTGAGGCAATTTTTGCCTCATACTACAATTTGGGGGTTTTTGCCGCTCATTGTATCGCCAGAAAGGAATGAGGGGTTATTCTATTGGGGGAGCTAATTGAATCACCTCAGTAATGGCTGGTGCGAACTTGCCCTTATTATTGTGAAATTTGCCCAATTCATGAGCGGCATGATGCTGTTCAATTTCCGATGCCCGATCAGCCAACACCCGCGCTATAGTGTCTTGTCCACATTTCGTCAGTTGTTTGAGGGCGCTTAAGGAAACTAACCATTTATCCTTCTTAGCCGTTGCCGAGTTATTTAAATCGATAATGGCATTGATCGCTCTATTAATCTTTTCAAGAGACGCAGTATTTTTCGGCTTGACAGGTACTGATGTTGACTCCGTATCGGTAGAGTTAGGGGTAGTTTCTTTGGTAGTGCGACTCCTATGGTTTGATGTTGACTCCGTGGGAGCCGGTGTAGGGTTAGGTCCAGATAAAGACTTATCAAGCGGTGTAGTTTGATGGGATAGAAGGGTAACAAGTTGCCCTATCGCTAGGAAGTGGAAAATTTAGGGAGGTATAACTATATTTTATACACAACTTTTATGTCGTCATTTCACTAGATTGTGTACACAATTTTCATGTCATCAATTAAATAAGAATGAAAAGATAAAGATTAATGAGAAAAAAGTATTTTTCTTTTTGTAAGCTGAGATTGTCCAAAAGTTTTATTAACCCATTGGGATAAGTCAACAGAACGTACAGTAGTTAAAGCATTTCTAATAAACTCAGGTGTAAAATTAATGGTAGTTAAAGGAATAGTGAGAAGCGATGAACGAAGTTCTTTGATGGGGGAACGTTCTGAGAAATATTTGTAGCGCCCAAAAATTGATTCAAGAACGTCAGTTGTAGCCAGAAGAGGCAGGGAATGAGTTGAATGAATTTGCTGGTTCAAATAAGTCAAAATTTGCTCAGTAAAAGGAGCGAGACTCTCAGGAATTTTCAAGGAAGATAAAGACTGTTTATAAAGGGTAACTGAATCCGAATTTAAACCTAAAGTTTTTAGCTGTTTTAAGAGCGTGTGAGTCATTAATATTAGATATTGCCAAAGCCAGAGAGAGAAACCGTAAGCGGAAAGCCAGCCGAATTTTTCTTCTAATCTCAGGGCAAGTTGAGACAGAGAAATACCCGGAATAAGTTGGGAGAATAAAGAGAGACTTGAACCCAAAATTTTGGTCGCCCAATTGATTAAACCATACAGGTTAAAATAACGGCACTTGCTTCTTTGGGAAGGAGGAGCGGCGAAAGCTAATTCGGTTTGCTGAACTTGCTGTCTGCATAGATGACATTCTTGCAAAAAGTTTTGAAAAAGTTCATCATCTAACAGCTTTCTTTTTAATAAATTAGCCATCGCATGAGTAACATCATAAGTGTAAATAACTTGAGGGTGTAAGGTTTGAAATAATTCAATTCCCTTTTTAAGATTACTGGCCTGGTCGGAAATAATTTGAAAAGGAGTTCCGGTTTTTTGACTAAGGGAAGCTAAAGCCGAATAAACCCATTCACCGGTAGCTTGTTCAGTGACTTCAACTGTAAGAATTTCTCCATCTGTAGGTTTTAATCCTCGATTCTTTGGCAGAATTTGTGTCAGCCAAATAGTGTGAGGAATGCCGTAAATAACTAGAGATTTGGTGTTCCCTAATTCAACAGTTAAGTCGACAAGATATATCCAATCATCACGACTTTGTTTAGGGCGTTGTAGCTCATATAAACCAATGCGT
Organism: Gloeothece verrucosa PCC 7822; assembly: GCF_000147335.1. Classification (NCBI taxonomy): domain Bacteria; kingdom Bacillati; phylum Cyanobacteriota; class Cyanophyceae; order Chroococcales; family Aphanothecaceae; genus Gloeothece; species Gloeothece verrucosa. Next base: position 16,296 of record NC_014534.1, on the reverse strand, counting down.
TCAACCCATGTTTTAATGCTACTGTAATGAGGAGAATCATCCCTGGAAGTAAGCTTCATCGTTTTAGCGACACCTCGATAACTATGCCCCACAGTTATAATCTGTTGAACGGCAATAGAGATAGTGGAAAGGGTGTAGTGATGATGAGCAATGCGATCGCAATCCTCGTCATTATCATCGTTATCAGATGAAGAGTCAGGGGAAGAATTCTTAGCATTTTCAGTAGAAGAAGTAATTCCCATTTGTTTCTCTAATTCTTTGACTCTTTGTTCGGCTTTTTTTGCCCGGTCTTTCCAGCTATCTCGGCTTTTTTTAAGGGAGCGAGTAAGTTGTACATATTCCCGAATTTTTTCTTGTTTTTTAGTCGCATTCTCTTTCCAGTTATCCCGACACTGTTGTTGATAACGAAGCTGGCGACTGATGGGCATCGAAGAGTTGGTGTCGAATCTCAAATTAAATGACGCGAGTCTCAAATTATTTGTCGCGTTGTAAAAAGGCTACAATGAATGTCAGATAAGGATCACAAGCCAAAGTAGTACAGGAAAAAAAGCCCCCCAAAATTGTCTCAAAATAAATGACGTAAATTACAGCTTGAAAATATCACTTTAAATGTCATAAAATGGGGCAAAGAAAAAACCTAAAAGAAAAAAATGGAGCCAAAACCAAAAAGACAGATAATTGAGTTCACCCCCCAAGAGAAAGAAAGGATAGAAGCGGTAAAAAGCTTGTTGGCGGCAGGGGACAAGACGAGCTACAGGCAAAAGCAGAAAGAAATAGCCCAAAAATTGGGAATAAGCCTCAGAAGCCTTCAAAGGATGGTAAAAGCTTGGCAGGAAAAAGGAACAAGCGGCTTAACGAGACATCAAAGAGAAGATAAAGGAAAACATAGAATTACGCAAGAATGGGAGGAATACATCCTCAAAACATACCGAGAGGGCAATCGAGGTTCACTTCATATGAGTCGGGCCCAGGTAGCCGTTCGAGTCGAGGCACGAGCGGTGGCATTGGGAGAAGAAAATTATCCATCAAGAGCAACGGTGTACAGGGTATTGTCGCGCCTTGTAGAAAGCCAGACCAAGATAATCCGAAGTTTGGGGTGGAAAGGGGAAAAATTGACTTTAAAAAGTCGAGAAGGCATAGAGATTGAAGTAGAATACAGCAATCAAGTCTGGCAATGCGACCATACCAAAGTAGATGTATTTGTAGTGGATCGAAGTGGAGAAATATTGGGAAGGCCGTGGTTGACGACGGTAATAGACAGTTATTCTCGGTGCATCATGGGAATTTATTTGGGGATGGAAACTCCGAGTGCAGCTATAGTAGCATTAGCCTTAAGGCACGGAATTTTGCCAAAACAGTATGGAAGTGAGTATCAATTAAAGAGTGAATGGGGAACTTATGGCATTCCGTCATACTTATATACAGATGGAGGAAAAGAATTTGCCTCAAAACACATAGAGCAGATCGCTACGGAACTAGGGATAGTCTGTTGTAGAAGAAGGTATCCAGCCGAAGGAGGAATAGTGGAAAGACCATTTGGAACCTTCAATAGGGAAGTATTTGCCAGCTTACCAGGATATACGGGAAGAAATCGGGAAAGCCGTTCATCAAAAGCTGAAGCCGAAGCTTGTCTGACATTGGATCAATTAGAAAAAATTCTGGTGCGCTACATAGTGCATCGCTATAACGGGGGAATAGATGCCAGAGTAGGGGAACAAACCCGATTGGGCAGATGGGAAGGGGGAAGGACCGGAGAAATTGCACTGATTGGAGAGAGAGAATTAGATCGATGTTTGATGAAGCGGATTAAGAGAAGAGTATATAAAGAAGGTTATGTACAATTAGCGAATTTAGTATATAAAGGAGAGCATTTGCAGGGATATGCCGGAGAATGGGTAATACTAAGGTATAACCCACGAGATATCACGACAGTGTGGGTATATCAGCTTGAAGGTAGAGCGGAAGTGTTTATCAGCCGGGCACACGCTAGGGATTGGGAAACTGAAAGTTTATCGATGGCAGAGGCTAGAGCGATCGCGCGTCGTTTAAGAGAACAAGCTAAAGTAGTAACAAATCAATCGTTGTTAGAAGAAGTAAGGGATAGGGATGAATATGTAGAAAGCATCCGCAATTTTTCGCTCAAAAGAGGTAAAAAATCCCAAAGAAACCCCCAAAAAACCGCTCGGCGAAAGAGCGAGCCTGAAAATTTTGAACAAGTTATCCCCGAAATTATGCCCCCTGAGTTAAACAAAGAAGATATTGAAGAAGAGCCAATTGAAGTGCCCGATGTACGGGTATATGATTATGAAGAATTAGAGAGAGAATACGGATGGTAGAGAAAGAAGTGACCGCTTTAATGACTCAAGAGGTATTAAATCCCCTCAAATCCGTCGTAGAGGACGAAACAATTTCAGAGCAAATACAAAGATTGCAGCGAAGAGTGATCGTTCAATTAGAACAGATGAAGTCATTACACGAATGGTTGGATGGTAAAAAATTATCCCGCCAAGCTTGCCGAGTGGTAGGAGAATCAAGAACGGGAAAAAGCGTAGCCTGTAATGCCTATCGTCTGCTCTCACCACCAGTATTAAAGCGTGGAGAACCTCCTTCGATCTCGGTAGTGTATTGGCAATCTTCCCCAGAGAGTGGACCGGGTGATCTGTTTAAAGGAATCCTTGATTATTTAAAATATCAACTAAGTCGAGGCACTGTATCCGAGATGCGAGAAAGGGTTTATTTGGCTTTAGAAGCCTGTCAGGTGGAGATGGTGATTATCGATGAAGCTCATCGTTTACGTAGCCAAACCTTTGCCGAAATCCGAGACATTTTTGATAAATTAGAGATTTCAGTGGTGTTAGTGGGGACAGATAGACTTGATGCAGTCGTTCGCCGAGATGAGCAAGTTTATCATCGTTTTATGTCCTGTCATAGATTTCAAAGAATGAACCCACGCCAGTTGGCACAAACTAGCGTAATTTGGGAGGAAAGAGTGCTTAAACTCCCTTCAAAATCAAATTTGGGCAATAGTAAAATGCAGAGGATTCTTGCACCAGCAACGCGAGGATATATAGGAATATTGGATATGATTTTACGAGAAGCAGCTATTCGCAGCTTGAAAAAAGGAGAGGCAAAGATCAGCGAAAGTCAATTGAAAGAAGTGGTAGGAGAATATAAATGAGGGAAAAAGAGGGAATGGGTTGGCTATTTACTCCTTCGCCCTACCCAGGAGAAAGCTTTGAACATTTTTTAGCACGATTTAGACGAGCCAATCGTCTCTCGCTTCAGGGATTGGCAGAACTTATAAAAATGAAAAAAAATGATTTAACAGTATGGGAAGTACCCTCAAAAAGAAAACCTCCCAATTACCAACAATTAATGGTTTTATCTGGCTACCTAAAAGTCCCTGTCGAGACTTTATCGCAAATGCTACCGGCACAGGGATTACAGTTATATTTAAGAACGCGCTTGTGCGGAAAGTGTTACGGTGAAAAACCCGTTCACCAAAAAATATGGCAATTGGCCACAACAACAAAGTGTGAAATTCATCTTCTAGAATTATTATCAACTTGTCCAGGATGTGGAACCGAGTTTCGCCTACCGGCGAAGTGGGAACTGGGGCAGTGTGAGCGATGCTGGTTAAGCTTTGTCGAAATGGGTAACTATCAAAAGCCCGTTAAAATCAATTAGAATGAGCGATTTGGCTCAATAAGCTTCCTTTACGGCTAAAAGTTTAATGATCCAAGTAATATCCCGACCACGGATAGGTTCATGATCTTCTTGAAATTGACGTTTAAGTTGTTTCAATAGAGCTTCGGTAGATTTAACTTCAGGTGAGTAATTCCAAACTCCCGGTGTGAGTTTTTTGGTGATAATGGCTTTTTCTAAGGTGATTTTTTCGGTATTGAGAGCTAGGCAAGCGGCAAAGAAATCGGGGCGTAAAGTCTCAATTTGTTGTTCGAGTTCATAAACAGCAAGGCGCAAGTCAATCATGGTATTGATGATTTGTTCGGGAGTGGCAATCTCGTTGGTGAACTCAATTTTGGGTTGTTGGTCTGATGGCATCTGTGTGAACAATTATAGGTAAATAGTTATAAACGTAATCCGCAGGTCGGACAATATTGACCGAAATTGTAGCATGAATAGTCCAAAAAAGCGCAAACCAAGTGGGAACACACCCCTTTTTACTTTTGCTGCCAAAATAACTTCATCGTTACCCGAAGGAGTGATAGTAACATTTCGGGATTTGCCGGAACTAAAAATTGTGGAGAAAACTTACGATGAAGCGATCGCAGCATCAAGGAAATGTTTGGAAGGCGTGATCGCCACATCCATTAAAAAAGGGAATTTGCTCCCGACACCCAGCAGTCTAATTGAAGGAGAAATTTATATAGGTGTACCAATTCAAATGGCTCTCAAAGGGGCTTTAAATATAGCGATGAGCCAAGCACAATTAACAAAAGTAGAATTAGCTAGGAGATTGGGAGTAGATGAAAAAGAGGCCAGAAGAATTCTAGATCCGTCTCACCCAACAAAAGTATCAACTCTAGAACGAGCTTTAGCCGTTTTGGGATTTGCTATTGAACTTGGCTTGATTAATCTAGATTGAGTATAAGTATATTAATAGGACGAAGATAGAGAAAAATTGCCCGTTGATAGGCGGCTAAATTATCGGTTACAATCGATAAAAACTTTTCTTTCTCCCCAATGTTTTAAATAAATAAGCCCTTAAGGTTTTGTAGGGACTACCCAGAAAAAATAAAGTTAATACTGCATAAACTAATAATGTGCATCTTCAAAGACTGTAACAAAATCAGTAATATTATGACCCTGATGGAAGGAACGATTATGCTGTGGTCGCAACCCTAATGATTGATGATGAGCATCAAGTTCATCTTTGCGATTTTTAAGCGTCTCATTGATGGTAACTTGAGCGCCGCCAGCCAGGGACTTGATGACGGGGGCGCTGATATACCAACGCCCTTGGTAATCTACCCCGGCGTTATAATTCATCAAAGCATCAATAGCCGCCGTTATTCGTTTTTCGGTAGCCGCACTACCCCGAGTCCGTCTTGGGGGGGGTTGATCAATATTACCTGAACTTTTCCGATAGTGTGTTGATGTGGCAACTTCGTCGAAAAAGCGGTCAAATCTAGAGTTTAAGGCGGCTAGATAATCAACGATTTTGTTGAGGGCAGAGTCGTCGGTGGTTGTGACCGGGGGAGTTGAAGGGATATCCAACACCTGGGTCTTCTTGATGTCATCGAGGGGGGCATTCACTGTGAGGTGATCCAATGACGATTCCGTTATGTCCTCTGCAACAGAGATAATTTGTTCTGTTGGTTCGACAGATGGTAGGATGTTGAAAATTGGATAAAAGCGGTAAAATTTTAGACACAATATTCATGCGGCTGGAAGTGAGCGGGCTAAAAATAGAAATTAACTTGAAAAAAGAATTTTTCTTTTAGAAAGCATGGATTGTCCAAAAGTATTATTAACCCCCAATCGATAAATCTGAGCAACGAACGGTAGTTAAAGCCTCTCTAATAAACTGATCGGTAAAATGAACGGTACTTAAAGGAATCGTCAAAAGTAGAGAACGAAGCTCTTTAATTGAACAGCGAGAACGAAAAATATTTATAACGACCAAATAGAGACTCAAGAACATCGGAAGTTGCTAAAAGAGTAAAATCAAATGCTTGAGAAACTTGTTCTTCGCTCATAAGAAAAAATTTGCTGTTGAAAAGGTTGGAGAAAATGAGGGATTTTACGGTGAGATAACCGCTCCAAAAAAGAAGAAGTTGAGCCAGGGTTTAAACCGAAAAACTTAAGTTGCTTCTCCAATGTGCGAGTCATAAAAAGGAGATGTTTCCAAATTTTAATCGGCTCAAGGTAAGTCCTCAACCAACCAAATTTATCTTCTAATCTAGAAGAAAGATGAGAAAGGGACAAGTTGGGGAGGAGTTCGGAGAATAAAGCTAAATCACTTTTAAGGATATGACTAGCCCAATTAACTAAACGTTCAAGGTTAAAATAACGACATTGGATTCTTTGAGCCGGAGGAGCGGCAAAAGCTAATTCAGTTTGTTGAAGTTGGAGCTTACATTGATGGCAGTCGGTTAAAAAATTTTGAAAGGTTTCATCAAAAGATAACTGTTTTTTTAACAGGTTAGCCATCGCATGAGTAACATCATAGGTGTGAATGACTCCAGAATGTACGGCTCGAAAAAGTTGAATGCCTTTATAGAGATTACTGGCTCTATCGCTAATAATTTGTAGAGGAGTGCCGACTTGTTCGCTCACGGATTGTAAGACGTTATAAATCCAATCACCAGTGGCTTCGTCGGTGACTTCAAGAGCAAGGATTTGTCCATCAGTTGGAAGGGAAGAGTTTGGATGACGTAATTTATATCGGGAGCCAATAGCGATTAGGAATGCCATAAATAACCAAAGCTTTAGACTTACCTAATTCTACAGTTAAGTCGGCAATGAATAACCAATCGTTACGTTTTTCTTTGGGACGTTGTAATTCATATAAACCAATTCTTCCAACCCAAGTTTTAATACTACTATAATGAGGAGTTCCGAAAGAAGAATGTGATGAGACTAGCTCCATTGTTTTAGCTACTCCCCGGTAGCTATTACCTACCTTAATGATCTGTCGGACGACAACGGAAACAGTAGTTAAAGAATAAACAGGTATAACTAATAAAAATTAATCTCTACTCGGAGTGCCTATAATCATTAACAATCTCTTTATACTGTTCAATGGCGAGTGGGTAAGTTTCAACCCCTAGCTGCCCCAAATAGTCAGCGATCCTCTCGCGTACATAGGCGTTAATTTGCCCCCCAGTATGTGTATCAATGTAGGGTTTAATTTCCGAGTGGCTTCTGAGATCAGCTATTGCTTTCCAAACAAGTTTAGCCTTAACAAGAGTGACTAATTGATAATAAGGAGTATCAACCGGATGGACTTGTAAAGTGTACCAAATAGCATGATCATCTTTAATGCCTTTTAAAACAAAGAGTTTGAGCAAATTATCGGGGGCAGCACCAGTCAGAGCGATCAAACCCGTCAACTTACACCAAGGATCATCGGACTCTAAGAATTTAGCCGCTTCACGAATAAAACCGGGTTCGGGTTGAGTTATTGGGTGTGCGGCTGGTTCTGGTGGGGCAGTGGGATGATTTGATTCGGGCTTTGGAGTTATTGACGACTCACGATGCTGTAATTGAGTAATGAATTGTGAGTCAGATTCATTACTTAATGACGATTCAGTAATAGGTTCAATAACATCAACAATTTTACGAAGTCCTTACCAAACAGTGGAGGTGGGGAATTTGTGAGCGTTTTCGGCAATAGGAGCAACAATCAAATCTCTCCAAGTCAACTGAGTTGTAGTTAACCCCATTTTCATAGCCGGAGTTAGGTGATTGTATCGACGTTGAAATTTAATTGGCTGGCCGCTTAAATCCTCACGTAGGCTTTTATGGAACTGGCAATAGTTATAATTAAAAAGGTTAATCCACATTAACCATTTTCCCTTGTTCTGGTTCTTACAATAGCCTAAAGTTTTGCGGTTGAGGAAAGAAACTCTTTGACGTAAAGTTAAATTAAATCGTTCGATATAAGAAGTATTTTGAGACTTTTCTGGAAAATCGCTTTCCTGTCCACAAAGTAAGCGTTTTTTAACAGCAACCAGTCGTTTATTTCGTCTCTGTTTAATGATTTGAAGGTAAGCAAATTGAACTGTACGGAGATAGAAAAAAATCGCTCGTTGATAGGCGGCTAAGTTATCGGTTACAATCGAGAAAAACTTTTCAAATCCCCAAGGTTTTAAATAAATAATCCCTTTGAGTAAACGATTTGCTGTATGAGTAGTACGGCTTCCTAATTCAAAATTAACCCAAAACTTGGTCTGTGCTTCTAAAGTAATAAAAACCCACAATTGCCTTTTCTTCCTCTTCAAATATGACCAGATTTCATCGATTTGTAAGAAACTTAAAGTTAACCCGATCAAGCAACATAAAGCTAGGTGGACACTTCGACTTTTTTGCCCTAGAGCTTTTTGCCATTGCCCAATAGTTCTGGAATCCCGTTCTAAAACATCGGCTATTTGGTCGCAACTGAGGCCATAGCTACTCATCTTAGCTGTTTGAGTATATTCTTTAAAGCTGCCATGATGACCGAATAAGGGTGAATAGGCCATTTCTGAAAAACGATGTCCCCCGCCGTGACAATAGAATCTTTGCCTTTTGTTACTACCATTTTTAACTGAATATGTCCCATCTTTGGTAATATAATTGTCGAGATCTAAATAATAAGGACAATCTTTACAGGGACAAAAATGGGGAAAAAGAACATGGGTAGAATCTGGGTTATAAGCCTCAATTGTCATTGCCGTAAAAAAGTTGACGACTTCTTATTAGTTTAACGGATTGAACTGCCGTAACAACTTTAACTCCAAGGTTTTGTAGGGACTACCCAGAAAAAATAAAGTTAATACTGCATAAACTAATAATGTGCATTTTCAAAGACTGTAACAAAATCGGTAATATTATGCCCCTGATGGAAAGAACGATTATGTTGTGGTCGCAACCCTAATGATTGATGATGAGCATCAAGTTCATCCTTCCTATTTTTTAGAGTCTCATTGATAGTAACTTGTGCCCCACCAGCCAGGGACTTGATGACGGGGGCGCTGATATACCAACGCCTTTGGTAATCTACCCCGGCGTTATAATTCATCAGGGCATCAATAGCCGATGTTATTCGTTTTTCGGTAGCCGCACTACCCCGAGTCCGTCTTGGGGGGGGGTGATCAACATTACTTGAAGTAAGGCGATGGTGTGTTGGTGCGGCAAAGGAGTCGAAAAAGCGATCAAATCTAGAGTTTAAGGCGGCTAAGTAATCAACGATTTTGTTGAGGGCAGAGTCGTTGGTGGTTGTGATCGGGGGAGTTAAAGGAATATCCAACTCCTGGATAGAGTTGATGACATCGAGGGGGGCGTTCTCGGTTTGGCGTTCCAATGATGACTCTGTTATCTCCTCTGCAACAGAGATAATTGGTTCTGTTGGTTCGACGGGTGGGTTGTCTCCATTAACAGATAGTTCCCCTGTTGAGGATGTGGGTTCGCCGGTTGTAGGAGGAGGTGGGATAATCTCAAAGGGAGCGCTCTCATCAGTCAAATTCGTGTCACCATCAATAGATGGGCTAGAGCGTTCATCCCCAATAACCGATAAATGCGGCTCAACTTGATTTTCTTGAGCGGCTAAAGCTTGACGGGCTAACTGAATAATTTCTATGAGGGTTTCGTTGTGAGTGGATGTACCTAAGATAGCTTTAAATTGCTCAAGTTCTTTTTTAACCCAAGCAACGGTTTTAATAGAAACCGTTTTAGTTTCAAGTTCATCAATGCCCCCTGGAGTCTCAATCTCTTGTGGGATTCCCAATTGTGCGGCTAACACTTTATATTGATCGATAGCCAACTGATAAGTTTCTACCCCCAACTGTCCCAAATAGTCAGCTATTCGCTCACGTACATAAGCTAGAGTTTGTTTGCCCGTATGGGTATCAAGGTAAGGCTTTAGTTCGGGATGATTTTTCAGGGAAATTATGGTATCCCAGACTAATTGTGCCTCCACAAGAGTAATTAACTTATAGTAGGGAGTATTAGGGGCGTGAAGCTGTTCGGTGTAGAGGATGGTGTTAGTATTTGCAACTTCTTTATAAATATAGTGTTTGAGGAGATCGTCAGGAGCTACCCCAGTAGCCGCAATGACACCGGTGAGCTTACACCATTCATCATCACTTTCTATGAATTGTTCAGCTAATTCAACAAAACTTGAGAGCGGTTGAGGCTCATCGAGTTTAATCCCCATAGCCTCTATTTTATAACCATTTTCTGCCACAAGGTAATAATGAAAGTAATGCTCAGTAGAGCGGCTTAAATTACTATCAACAGCTTCATCCCCAATCAAATGCCCTAACTGTTGTGAGAGGAAACGCGGGAATTGAGCTAAATTAGGGCAAAAGAAGTGAGCGGCTATAGCACCGTAAATGCCGCGTAAATTATGAACGGTTACATTGATTTCCCCCTCCAACACTTCAACGATACCCGTCTCCATAAAATGCCGCTTAATCTGGTAATTAACCGTAGGCAGCAAAGTATTAATCTTCTGCACTGTAGCTCCCTTTAAAGCCGCTATTTTAGGAATAGAGCGCAGTTTGTAAAGTGCGGCTACAACTAGAGCGGCAGGAACAATTGAGTAGGTAGAATAGGCAGGAGCCTCCGTCGCCTTCTTCAACTGCCCAGAAAAAATTAACTCATAAGCTGATGAAGGCTTATCGGGTATGACAAATGTACCCCTTTCGATGACCTCCGAGAATCGTCGTCCCGTCGCTGCGGCGATGGCGGCGGCGAGTTCGGTGTGATGTTCGGACTGCAATAACTCCTTAATCTTATCGAGATAAGGATAAAGCCGAACCGGTTTTGGGGTATCCTGCTTAATGTTATTGCGCTCGTTGGATTGTTGTTTGACTTGCCGGTAGAACTCCCTGTCATATTTAAGATAAAGTTGGGCGTAGTGAGCCGTTATTGTCTCTAACTCCCCCGACTGCTTGTAGATGTCGAACGAATAGGAATTTTGCTCATTTAGAGTTAGCTGCCCCTCGTAAATAGCCGCATTAACCAGGTTGACGTAGAGGGGGTGATGGTTTTTGGCAATAGTTTCTTGGGGATAACCTCTCTCTAGGAGTGCGGTTTCGGCTTCACAGAGTTCTTTAACTTTCTCTTCGGTATCAGTGCCGCCTTTGTTCATCTCAATCAGATTAGCCACAAAGGTCAGGGCTAACATCAGCAACTCGTCATTTGATAGCTTACGGAAGCGTTTACGGGCCCTATCATCGGGGGTTAACTGATGTGAAGCTGATTCGATTTCATCTAAGCGTTGATTGTAGGCAGCTACAACTTTATCCCTGACGGTTTGTGTCCCTAGCTGTTTAATGGTTTGATTGATTTGTTCTATCTGAGTCGCATCGGGTAACTTGGGTTGATTGCTTCGAGGCATAAGGAAGGGACTGAGTTATCCTTATCTGTTAATTCATCTTTATCTTAAAAGCCGATAAGGGAATTGTCAAGCCCAATTAACAATCAATTAGTTTAAGCCTGAATAATGAATAATTGCTCAATCAATCCTAAATAGTAGATACTTTATACTGAGCAAATTGAGAGTCTCTGGTAATGATCGAGAGATTTTCACTCATCGCTTGAGCAATCAGCATCCGATCAAAGGGATCATTGTGATAAGGGGGTAAAGAGCCTGCTAGTATCCCATGTGAAATCTTAATATTAAGAGGCTCAAAGTGGTTAACAGCGATGGCTTCTGCTAAATTATCAGGAGCTTGTAACTTGCCAATGGCCTTTTTGATAGAAATTTCCCAAGCACTGACAGAAGATACAAAAATAATATTCGTTGAAGGAGCGATGATGTTAAGGACCCGCTCGGGAATAGAGGGATCGTTATCGAGCCACCACAGCAGAGTATGAGTATCGAGTAAATAGCTCATAGCTGTGTATCGTCGTTGAAAACAGAGATCACATCTTCTGGAGTTTGATCGAAGTCGGGGGACATCTTAACCTGTCCCTGCCAAAACCCAGGCGTTCTTGTGGGAATAGAGGGAGTATAAGGAATCAAGCGAACTAAGGGTTCTCCGGCTTTAGCGATAACTACTTCTTCTCCTTGCAAAACAGCTTCGATCAATTGGGATAAGTGTGTTTTGGCTTGGTGTATGTTAGTAATTTTCATTTTCAATCTAAGAGTCCGATTTCTTAGCTAAGTTTAGCTTAGTTATAGTGTAGCCCAAAAAAGAATAGGATTGCGCCGGGTGCGCCCTCTCCTATATCTTTATTTATTCGATAGTTTAAGTGTTCCAAAGATTTAACTGTACAGTAGCAGCAATTTGTTTGAGGTTGTCTCGTTGGCTATCGCTCAACAGATGGCGGTAAACCCAAATCAACTCGGAACGGTTGTACTGTGAACAGAGAGATTCAAGTTGTGCCTTATCTCCCGCACTTAATAATGCATTTTTAACCGCCATAGCGCGATTAATAGCAGCCCGTTGATCAGCCGAAGTAGGATGAGGGTAAGTGGAGTAATCGGGGTGAGGAGGGGTATTTTTCCCCTGAGCAACCCCTAAATTTTTGTAAACAGGTCGTCCATCTTCTAATACTAATTTCTTGACATCGATGGGAACGAGGAAATTGTCGCCGTCGAGTTGAACGTGGAGGAAAATTAAATTTTCATTGACGCTCAAACCCATAACAATGCCGTTTCTTCGGTGAGCAACCGAACTTACTCTACTGCCAATAAGATTTAGATAAGGCAGTAAATGGGCATTTTGATGAGTTATGACGGGTGTGTGATAGTCCGTGAGGGGTGCGTGATGGGTGTGTGATGGGTCGTGTGATGGGTCAACGCCTTGTGGTGAAGGATTTTTGGGAGTTGAACAATCATTGAAGGGGTCACGAGCGACTTTTTTGTCAGATAACCGGACTGATCGAGTATCATCTACATTTTCAGCTTCATAATTTTTATTTTTTTCAAGGGTGGTCAATAACCCATCACACCCATCACATCCGTCGCCGGTAACGGTTCTAGCCATCACAGACTCATCACTAACGTAGGCTGACCCATCACAAGGATTATTATTCGATGAACTCAATGAACCAGTCAGAGGAATATCAGGGTCAATGGTACGGAGTTCCGTACCCGATATTATTCTGGGGGAAAAATCGTTATCAGTCCGAATACAGATCCCCTCAAAAAATGACCCGTTGCGATCTTTGCCACGACTAATGTCCGTCAATTTAAGCTGACACACCAATAGGTCATGTAATAGCCCAGTAAAACGACGCTGCGAGATGGGCTTATGTCCTGTAGCTGTAGTGTATTCACAATAGCTTGGGTAAATCCATTGACTCACACCGATGTAGATGTTGGGACTATCAGGTGATTTATCCTTTTTGGCTATTCCTATGTAAGTTCTGGCGTTTTTGGACAATGACAAACAAAAATCCGCCCAATCAGCCAAAGGGTTAGTCTCGCACAGCTTCTCTAATCGAATGCGGTTAAGGTGTGGGACGCTGACGGCGGTATTCTTGATTAATTGGGTCATGCGATTCCTATCCATCTCTAAGACCCACTCTAGCAATCCAGGAAGATAGGGGGCAAATTCTCCGCTTATCCCCTCTGGTTCCATCTCAATTAAAGGACGCTGTTGGTTTTCTGGTACTTGGCACTGAAAATTAAGAGTTAAGCGACGACGACCCAAGCCGCTCGTGTAATCAGACGACTGAATAACTTCACTCTTCCGCTATCAACACCATAGCTTGAGATTTAATGCCCTTACCGTCAGCCTGAATATGTTTCTTTTCAATTCTAAGATGATCTTCACCGGTGATCGCTTTAAGGGCATTAACCGAGCCGCCGTATTTATCAGCGTCGGTGATGACCACTAGCCGCTTATGAATGAGGGTGGCTAATTCAAAACGGTTTTGCTCTAGGTGCTTGAGTTCGGTAACGACGCAGTTTTCATTCCCTACCAATGCACTCGCTAATTTTAAGTATGTGCTTTTTCCTGTCCCCCCTGGACCGATGAGTTCTAAAAAACGTTGAAGATGAGTCGAACCAGTAACGATAGCACGAAGATAAGCCCGTAACAGTTCAGCAACTATAGGATCTCCCTCCATAATTTCTAGCAACCAATCTTTAATCGGTTGACAACCTATATGACGATCTGCCCATCGATAAGGCAGACACCACGTTAGGCGGAACCCAGGAGAGTGCGAGTGCAGTTTCATTGTAGCTAATTCTAAGACCCCATCAAGCATAGGAACCCATTGGCGGCTGTCGGCCTGCACCCACTGTTTAACCAATACCTTTAACCTTAAATGGTAAACAACCTCTGTCAGGTAATTTTTGCTGTAGTCGACTCCAATGTTCGGATCGGATTCGAGTTCGGCGGCGATAGCGGCTTCTACAGCTAAACGGGTTTCAGGACTCCAAACCCCTTTAGTGACGGCTTCATAGCGCATCCAGGTAGAAGCGGCATCATCCCAAGCCAATAAGGAGCGATATTTTCCAAAGAGTTTAATGGCGGTGCGGTTTGGGGATGGCGGTTGTTTTTTCTTCTTGTTGCGGCTAACCGATGCTGAATCTGCCTTATCTTCATCTTCAATACAGGCAGCACGATATTTATCCTCTAAACTTTGTCGCCAATCAGTATAAGAGTGTGCTTGTTCCATAGCAGCCCTAAACGCTTCTACCCCTCCCTTAACAATCAAATCATCGACCCCTTTCCCTAATTCTAAAACCCATTGGACGATATAAACAGAGGTATTCTGCTTCTCACAAAGAGAACCAAACAGTTTTAAAGCGGCTTCCACGTTTTCCTTAACCACCACATCAGCATCGAAGGCGAGATAAACCCGACGGCCACTAACGAGGAAATGTTTGAGAATTGGGTGCAGTTTTTTCTTTAATTGGCCATTCCACACCCCGGCCAGAGCAATTGTCACATGACCATGATTTAATAAAGAAGCGGCTTTTTTGGCTCCTTCGGTGATGACAATGGGAATAGTAGGGTTTTTGATGACCCATCGCCAAAATCCTAAATCGTCACAGTTTTCATCAATATCCTCGTTATCTATCGGGACTCCGACATTTTCAGAAATTATAACCCACTCGTTTAAAACCATGACGCTGAACAAGGGGTCAGATTTGCCATTTTTGGGGAAGCTGAAGTATTTGGCGGGTTTACCCGAGTCAGGGAATAAAAGTGGTTCATTCGGTTTGAATTGGCCGGAATTGGTGCGGTTGCCCGTTAATGGGTCAACAGAACGCACTGCCCAACCCGGAGTATGGTGGTAACTTTTCCAACCTAGTAGAGCAGCAATCGCATCCTTATTTGAGTAATGTTCAAGCCATTTATGAGTAAGTTCTGGTGAAATTGCACTGCCGTTTATCCATTCTTTTAAATGAAATGAATGCCAGTCTATTTGGGTTTGAACGTCAATTAATTTTTGATTCATGAAACCTTCCAGCAATTAGTTGAATGCCAGTGTTCCCTGTAGTACCAATTTTCCAAAAATTAAGAGACAATAATATTAATTAGATAATTAGAAAGGGGTTGGTTTTAGTCTCCTAAATTTTTTCAAAAATTTACGATTCGGAAGCAGCCAGCCTTTTGTTTTTAAAAAGTAACCGTCCAGTCATAGTGTCTTACCCCAAAGACACTGATTTTTGTTTCCTTTTAACTTTTAAGTTCAAAGAAGTACATAACTTATAATAACTTATTGTGCTAAAGAAGTGCATACAAGTTATGATAAGTTTAGAACTGTAATGAAACAACTATGCCTAGGGGAAAAAATAGCGACGCGATCACAGCAGTGGTTTCTAAAGAGCTAAAAGAAAAGCTCAAAAAATATGCCCAGTCAAAACACTGGTCTGTAAGCCAGGCGGCGGCTATTTTAATTGCTGAAGGCTTGAAGCTTGAAGAATCTAAAAAAGAATGAACGATCACATCTGCTGAAGACAAGAAACGATGACCCAAAAAAAACTTTGATTTCAACAATAATGAAAAAATTGAAGGCACACAAAGCGGCTAGAAAAAGTTTTTAAAAAATTTGTCTGACGTGACGTGAGCTTATCCTTATCACATTTATTTAAATAAAGATAAAGTTAAAAACAGCCCAAACCCTTAACTAGCAATAAATTCACTTTAGCCTTGAGTGAGCTTTATCTGAGTTGATCAATTATTTTTTCGAGAGCGCGGCTGAACCAACTCCCAGCGGCTTAAGTTCAGTAAGCCCCAAAAGCTTACCCTATAACAGTTTGAAGCTGAAAATAGCCAATTTTCCCATAATCACCTATAATGTGATCATGGAATTGTGGCTCTACAAGCTGAAGTATGCTAACTGAACCCCTCTGAGCTTTGTACAACAAGAACTTGAGTTAGTTAAGGTTAGAAATTAATTAAAACCGACGGCTTATATGGCTTATAAGGATGAACTAGCATACTTCAACGTGGAGAACCGGAATTGTTAATCGAAAAACTGTTTAACAAATTGCGCGAAAGCGCATCTGATCCTAAATCGATAAAGATAACTCTTTGTCAGACTAATCATTTTAATTAGATAAAGATAAAGATGTTAATGAAATGTCTGAAACGATTGCTAAATAAGACTTCTAGTGGACGGGCCCGCCGGCGAGCTCGGGATATCACTCAGCATAATCAA